>NZ_JBHTML010000155.1:0-9550 GCF_042679445.1 Arthrobacter sp. GCM10027362 | reverse complement strand
ATCTGCGAGGCTGAGCCACCAGCGGTTGGCCGCGACGGTGACGGCCACGGTGGACGCCGCCAACGCCAGCCCGGTGAAGGGGTGCAGGGCTGCCATGCCGGCTCGGGGGTCAGGCTTTGGCGCGCCGGGCAGCGGCCCGGGCCGGCAGCGGGAACTGCAGCCGGATCCGGCGCGGCAGGGCCAGCACCAGCAGGGCGGCAACCAGGAAGGCCACGGCCTTGTCCGCGGGGTCCGAGATCAGCGCCTGCTTGGTCACCGAGGCCAGCAGCGAGTCCCCCATGGCCCGGAACATCGCCACGATGGCTCCGGTGGCGGCGCCCGAGGTGCCCCCGTAGACGAAGGCGGCGACCGGGGCGGAAATGACCCCGGCCACAATGCCGGTGATGATCCCGGCGACGACGGCGACATAGGGCCGCAGCGCGCCGAGCCGCGCGGCGGTGCCGGCGAGGAAACCGATTACCGCGGCGCCGGCGGCAAAGGGCAGCACCGTCGGATTGAACAGGGACCAGACCAGCGAGCCCAGCACGCCGGTGGCCGCCCCGGCGGACCGGCCGGCCAGGAATCCGACCAGCACGGTGCCGATGGAATCCAGGTAGAGCGGCACCAGGGTGCTGCCAACGAACTGGCCCAGGACGATGTTCAGCACCAGGCCCACGGGGATGAGGGCCACCACGGAGGTGGGCAGCTGCGGCAGGACGCCGGCCAGCAGCAGCACGGCGCCGGCCAGGTAGCCGGCGAACGCGGTGACAGCCGGCCAGCTGGTCAGCCCGGCGGCAGCCTCCGTCGGCTGCAGCAGCACGAGCATCAGGTAGGTGGCGGCGATGACGGCGGCGCCGAGCAGGGGCAGCAGGCGCGCGCGCAGCGGCATGGCACCGCCGGTGGAGGGCAGGGTCAGGGATGCGGACACAGGTATTCCTCGAAAGAAGGGAAAATTCCGAACAGGCCTATGTCACCTCGACCCGGTCATCCAGTTTACCCAACGGCGGCGGCGCCCCGGTTCCCCGCGCAGGCAACCGGGGCGCCGCCGCCGTGAGTTGGCGGAAACGCTTAGTCCAGCTTGGCCTTGATGCCCTCGGGAGTGAGCCGGACGGCGATGGTGCCGGCCAGGATCACCGCGATCCAGAAGGCACCGACCAGCCAGATGGTCCCGCCCCCGGCAATGGCCAGACCGGTGACGATCATCGGGGTGAAGCCCGCGCCGAGCATGGACGCCCCCTGGTAGGACAGCGAGGCGCCGGTATAGCGCACGTGGGTGGGGAATTGTTCGGCGATGTAGGCTCCGATCGGCCCGTACAGGGCGCCCTGGACAATGCCGTTGCCCACCGTGATCGCCACGGCGAAGCCCCACAGGGTCCCGTTGCCCAGCAGCATCAGCAGGGGGTAGGCCAGCACGATTCCGCCGATGCCGGCAACGGTCAGGACCCTGCGCCTGCCCAGGCGGTCACTCAGCCGGGCGGTGTAGAAGCAGACAATGAGGGTCAGCACGGCGCCGGCGGCCTTCCAGTTGAGCACCCCGGAACGGTCCACGCCGTTCTCCACGGCCACGGAGACGCCCCAGACGGTCAGGATGCCTTGGCAGGCGTAGAAGCTCATGGCGGCGGCCAGGGCCAGGATCACGGCGCGCGGGTGATTGCGCAGCACGTCCAGCAGCGGCAGCTTGCGCTTCTCGCTGGCCTGTTCCAGCCTCCGGAACATCGGAGTTTCGGCAACCTTGAGGCGGATGACCATGCCGACGGCGATCAGCAGGGCGCTGAGCAGGAACGGAACCCGCCAGCCCCAAACCAGGAACTGGCCGCCGGTGGCCGCTGCGACGGCCGAGACCACCAGCGTTGCCAGCACCGCGCCGGCCGGGCCGCCGGCATTGGCGAAGGAGGCGGCGAAGCCGCGCTTTTTCTGCGGTGCCGACTCCAGCGCCATCAGGGCCGCACCACCCCATTCGCCGCCGACCGCAATGCCCTGCACGATGCGCAGCAGGACCAGCAGGACCGGGGCGATGATGCCCACCTGGGCAGTGGCCGGCAGCAGGCCGATGAGGGTGGTGGCACCGCCCATCAGGAGCATGGACAGCACCAGCATTTTCTTCCGCCCGATCCGGTCCCCGAAGTGGCCGAAGATGATGCCGCCAAGCGGACGGGCCACGTAGCCGGTGGCCAAGGTGGCGAAGGACGCGAACAGGGCGAAGCCGGGGCCGAGGTTGGCGAAGAAGACCTTGTTGAAGATGATGCTGGCGGCGGTCGCGTACAGGATGAAGTCGTAGTACTCGATGGCGCTGCCGATGAAGCTCGAGGCCAGGATGCGCCGCATGTCCTTCGTATTGAGCGACGCTGTGCCCTGCTGCCGGCGCACGGCGGTGGTGGATTCAGTCACGGTTTCTCCTTCGATGGTGCGAGGCTGCTCAGTTGCCGGGCCGAAGCTCGATGACGTCGAGGTCGTCCGGGAGGTGGAACGCGCCGTCGTAATGCGCGGCGGCCTGCTGCCAGACGCCCTCGTCCGCGGTGCCGGGCACGAGGTGATGCAGGGCCAACTGCTTCGCCCCGGCCTCCCGGGCCACCTTGGCTGCGTCACTGACGCTGGTGTGGGACTTATAGTGGTGGTCCCTGGCCGCGCGCGAGCCTTCGTCCGGCTTGTCCCCGTAAAGGGCCTCGACGAAGTCGAAGTCGATCGCTTCGTGCAGGAGCAGGTCCGTGCCCTCGGCCAGCGTGACCATGTTCCGGGTGTAGGCGGTATCGCCGGAGAAGGTCACGGACCCTTCGGCGGTGTCGAAGCGGAAGCCGAAGGCCGGGGCGATCGGCGGGTGCTCGACCAGGATGGCCGAGACCCTGACGAGCTCGTCCTCGTAGATGGGGAACGGGTCCATAGCCGGGGTGGGGTTGTCGTTGGGGTGGTAGCCGGTGCCGTTCGGGATCCGGATGTCGCTGGCCTCGAACAGCTCGAAGGGCGAGGGCCGCAGGCTGTCGATAATCCGGTCGTTCAGGTCCGTGGCGTGCGCATACATCAGTTGCTCGAACATTTCCCGGGTTCCGGGGGTCGGCAGGTGGGGGGCCAGCGGCTGCGGCGCCACCGTGGCCCGCGGCGAGGCCTTGGGCAGCATGCCGCGGTTGCCCGGACCGATGATCTTCACCGGGTCCGCCTGGCGGCCCAGCAGCTCGTACAGTCCGAAAACAGCCAGGCTTGCCAGGTCCACGGTGTGGTCCGAGTGCAGGTGGGTCAGGAAGATGCCGCGCAGGTTGCGCAGGCCGAGTCCGGCCTGGCTGAGCCTGCGTCCGACGCCGTGGCCGCAGTCCACCAAGTAGAACGCCTCGCCGGCGACGACGGCGGTAGCGATGCCGGTCCGTCGGCAGCCGCCCGGCGCGGCCCACCACTTCGGGCCCCCGGCGGTGCCCAGGGTGACAATCCGCGGCTTCAGGTTCATCTGCGGCCTCCTTCCCATCGGTTCGTTTTTCAATTGTGTCCGCCATCACATAATCTGGATAGTCAATTGATTTGATCGAAATCATCAGGAGAATTTATGGCAGAGTTCACCCTGCGCCAGCTGCAGTACTTCGTGGCGGTGGTGGATCATGGCTCCGTCACCGCCGCCGCCCGCCAGTGCAGCATCTCGCAGGCGGCGGCCTCCATGTCCATTTCCCAGCTGGAGCACGCCGTCGGTGTCGAATTGCTCATTCGAACCCGGTCCAAGACAGTGGCTCCGACGCAGGCCGGCGTCGAGCTGGCGGCCCGGGCGCGCAGGATCCTCGGCCTGGCCGGGGAGATCGGCGCCGCCGTCGCCGGTGCCTTCGACGAGATGCGCGGCAAGCTTCGCATAGGCTGCTCTGCCACGCTCTCGCCGCGTGTCCTGCCCCGGCTGGTCGGGCAGTTCCACCGCAACTACCCGGCGGTGGAACTGACCTTCCGGGAGGGCGCCGCGGCCCGGCTGCAGGAAGATGTGCGCAACGGCCGGCTCGACGCCGCGTTTGTCTACGCGCTGCAATCCGAAGAGGACCTGGACCGCATTGAGGTGGCCCAGGTCAGGCAGCACCTGATGCTGCCTGCGGACCATCCCCTGGCCGGCCGCCGGGAGATCCGCTTCCAGGACGTAGCTGACGAGCCGGCCATCCTCCTGGACATCCCGCCGGCCATCGACCGGGTGGTCTCCATGATGCAGGCCGCCGGCGTCGAACCGAAGCTGCGCTGGCCCAGCAGCAATATGGAGACCATCCGCTCGCTGGTGGCCCACGGACTGGGCTATTCGTTCGTGAACTACGGGCCGGGTCCGGAAACGGCGGCGGACCATCCCGGCGTGGTCTATATCCCGATCGCCAACAAGCTGCCCGCCAATCCGGTGGTGGCGATGCTGCCCCGGGGCGTGAAGGTCCCGCGCCGCGTCGCGGTAGCGATCGACTTTGTCCGGGCCGCCGCTGCGGAAACGGACCGCAGCGGCTGAGCCCTCAGTCCTCCCCGAGCCGCCGTGCCAGGGCGGAGATGGAGCCGATCACCTCGTCGAACACCGCCGGCGGATCGTTCCAGGACACGATCCGGGCGTTCGGCGCCCGGCCCCAGAGCCCGCGGTAGTCCGCCACCGTGGTGCCCACCAGCGGCCCGGGACGGGTTTCCACGTGCACCGTGGCGGTCCGGGTCCGGTATTCGGCCGTGCCCGCGGCCACGGCGGCTGCGAAGACGTCGTGGACGTGGGCCACGTAGCCCTGGTCATAGTGCCGGTGGAATTCGAAATAGAAGCGCAGCGCGTCGGAGAGGGTCCGGATGAGCGGCACCGTGGCCGTGCTGCGCCTGCCCGCAGGGTCTTCGGGCAGCACCAGTTCCGGCTCGGCGCAGCCTGCCTCCCGGGCCAGCCGCTCCACATGCTCCGGGTGCAGCTCGATCCGCTCGGTGGTCTCCAGCGCGCAGACGATCGGCAGCCGGTCCTCCGGCTGCCCCTCGAAGGCGGCGAAGACCTCCGCCGCGGCGTGCGGGTCCACGTGCGTATTCCACTCGGCGGTGGGGGTGGTATTGCCCTGGTAAAAGAAGCAGCCGCCCATGATCACCACCTGCTTGAGCAGCCGGGGCAGGCGCGGCTCCTTGCGCAGGGCCAGGGCGAAGTTGGTCAGCGGCGCGGTGAGCAGCGCGGTCAGTTCGCCGGGGTGCCGGCGGGCTGCCTCGATCCAGAGGTCGACGGCGTCGGCGTCCAGGACCTGCCGCGGCGGCGGCGGCAGCTCGGCGTAGCCGAGGCCCTGCGGCCCGTGGGTCTCCGGGGTGGTGACCAGCGGGATCTCCAGCGGCGCCGCGGCGCCGACGGCCACGTCCACCTCCGGCCGCCCGCACAGCTGCAGCAGGGCCAGGTTGTTGCGGGCCACCTGCTCGGCGGAGACATTGCCGGGCGTGCTGGAGACCAGCACGAGCTCCACCTGCGGCCGGCTGAGCAGGTAGACCAGCGCCAGCGCGTCGTCGATGCCGGTGTCGTTGTCGAAAAGGATCTTTGTCATCTGTCTTCCCCGGCTCGAGTTGGAGCGCCCTGAGAGAAGCGGCGGGGGTCCCCGTCCTGAGCCCGCCAGGGACGGGGAAGCCGCTGAACGCTAGAAGAGGGCGACCTTGGGCTCGCGCGGGAAGATCTCGTCCAGTTCGGCCAGGTCCTCGGCGCTGGGCTGCCAGGAGGCCGCCCCGGCGTTCTGCCTCACCTGCTCCACCCGGGTGGCCCCGGCGATGACCGACCCGACGGCGGGCTGGGCCGCGAGCCAGGAGAAGGCGACCTGGATCTCCGTCAGCCCGCGCTCCGCGGCAAAGCGGGAGAACTGCTCGAGCTGGACCCAGTCGGCCTCCTTGAGCAGGTGGGGGCGTGAATGGCTCAGCCGGCTGCCCTCGGGCGCGTGGCCGCCCTTGTATTTGCCGGTGAGCAGGCCGTTGGCCAGCGGGAAGTATGGCAGCACGCCCAGTCCGTAGGCTTCGGCCGCCGGGATGACCTCCAGCTCGGCGCGGCGGTCCAGCAGGTTGTAGTGGCTCTGGCTGGAAATGAACGGGGTGTAGCCGCCGATCCGCGCGGTGAACTCGGCCTCGGCGATCTGCCAGCCGGCCAGGTTGGAGTGGCCGATGTAGCGCACCTTGCCGGCGCGGACCAGGTCATCCAGCGCGGAAAGGGTCTCGTCGATCGGGGTCGGCGGGTCCGGGGTGTGGAACTGGTAGAGGTCGATCCAGTCCGTGCCCAGCCGGCGCAGCGAGGCCTCGGCGGCCTTGAGAATGTAGCGGCGGGAGCCGCGGGCACCGAAGTCCCGGCCGTTGGCCCCGCGCATGTCCATGCCGAACTTGGTGGCCACCACCACGTCCCCGCGCCGGTGCCCCAGCGCCTTGCCGAGGATCTGCTCGCTTAGGCCCGGCTCCTTGCCGTAGCTGTCCGCGACGTCGAAGAAGGTGATGCCGGCGTCGACCGCGGCGTGCACGACGGCGTCGGACCCCTCCTGCGTCTCGGTGGCCGTGGCGGAGCGGCCGAGGTTGTTGCAGCCCAGCCCGACCGCGGAAACGGTCAGGCCCGAACTGCCGAGGCGGCGGTAATCCATGGTGGGTGTGGTTCCTTCCTCAGTCCAGGTTGAACAGGGCCTTGGCCGGCAGCGGATGCTTCTGCCGGATGCCGGCCAGGTCGTCATAGGGCGCGACGCCGATGCTCAGCTTGGTGAAGTCCAGCTTCGCCTCGCGCAGGCAGGTCTTCACCGCTGCCACGGCCCTGGCCGGATCCGGGGAGAGCAGGTAGATGTTCAGCCGGTGCGGGACGAATTCGGAGCGCTCCACGATGCCCAGTCCGCGCCAGGCGAAGTGCGCGGCCAGCGCCTCCCTGGCCTTGGTTTCCAGGTAGCGGTCCCGCGCGGTGCCGGCGGCGCTCTTGAGCGCGTACTGGGCCACCACCCAGAACTGCTCCCCGGGGCCCAGCTCGGCGAAGCCGTCCGCGGCGCACTGTCCCGCGAAGGCGTCCAGCAGCCCGGGCGCCTCCCCCGGTGCCACGCCGCCGGTTTCCCGGGTCGCGCTCTGGTGCCCGACCATGCCGTGGTTGACCACGAACCGGCCGTCGACGTCGTCGAACCACGCCTCGCGGAAGCTCAAGGTACCGTCCTCGCCGCGCCGGTACATGCGCACGAACTCAGTCATTAGATACTCAAATCTTCGGCAGCTGTCCGGTGGGCAGGTCCTGGCCCGGCAGCGGCCGGGCGAAGGGTACCTTGGTGCCCAGCACCTGGGCGACGACGTCGTGCGCCACCTGCTGCGCGGTGAGCCCCACGCGCTCGAGCACCTGGGCGCGGGTGCCGTGGGCGAGGAACTCCACCGGCAGCCCCACCTCGTTCAGCGCGGTATCCACGCCCGCGGCGCGCATTTCCTGCCGGATCCGCGAGCCCACGCCGCCGGCCCGGACACCGTCCTCGATCACGATCACGATCCGGTGCTGGGCGGCCAGGCCGATGATCGAGCGCGGCACCGGCAGCACCCAGCGCGGGTCCACCACGGTGGAGCTGATGCCCTGGGCGCCGAGCCGGCCGGAGACATCCAGCGCCAGTTCGCTCATCGCCCCGACGCTGACGATCAGCACGTCGTGGTCGCCGGTGGACGTGTCCGCGCCGGCGGGCCGCCGGACGAGCACGTCCACGCCGTCGGAAAGCCGCTCGATGGCCTGGACCTCGCTCCCCACCGAGCCCTTGGAGAAGCGCACCACGCTGGGGGCGTTGTCGATGGCCACGGCCTCGCGCAGCTCCTCGCGCAGCCGGGTGGCGTCCCGCGGTGCGGCCAGGTGCAGCCCCGGGATGATCTGGAGCATGGACAGGTCCCACATGCCGTGGTGGCTGGGCCCGTCCGGGCCGGTGACTCCGGCACGGTCCAGCACCACGGTGACGCCGGCCTTGTGCAGGGCCACGTCCATCAGCAGCTGGTCGAAGGCACGGTTCAGGAAGGTCGCGTAGAGGGCCACCACCGGGTGCAGGCCGCCGTAGGCCATGCCGGCAGCGCTGGCCAGCGCGTGCTGCTCGGCGATGCCGACGTCGAACACGCGGTCCGGGTGCTGGGCGGCGAACTTGTGCAGGCCCACCGGGATGAGCATGGCCCCGGTGATGCCCACGATGTCCTCGCGCTCGTCGGCGATCTCGGCAATCTCGTTGGCGAAGACGGACGTCCAGGACTGGGCGCCGCCGGCCTCCACGGGTTCGCCGGTCTCCGGGTCGATCACCCCCACGGCGTGGAACTGGTCCGCCTCGTGCGCGCGGGCCGGCGCGTAGCCGCGGCCCTTCTCGGTCATGGCGTGCACGATGACGGGCCCGCCGTAGTTCCTGGCCTGGCGCAGCGCGTCCTCGACAGCGGCCTGGTCGTGGCCGTCGATGGGCCCAATGTACTTCATGCCCAGGTCCTCGAAGAGTCCCTGCGGGGCCCACCAGTCCTTGATGCCCTTCTTGGCGGCGTGCAGGCTCTTGTAGGCGAACTGTCCGAACAGCCCGCCGTTCTGCAGCTTGCGCTTCCACCAGTCCAGGGTGTCCTCATAGACCTTGTGGGTGCGGAACTTGTCGATGGTGGAGCGCAGCGCGGCGAGCTGGTCCGCCAGGCCGCCGATGGTCGGGGCGTAGGAGCGGCCGTTGTCGTTGACCACGATCACCACCCGGCGCTTCTTGTCGGCGGCGATGTTGTTCACGGCCTCCCAGGCCATGCCGCCGGTCAACGCGCCGTCCCCGACCACGGCGACGACGTACCGGTCTCCTTCACCGGTCAGCTGCCGGGCGCGGGAGATGCCGTCGGCCCAGGACAGCGAGGAGGAGGCGTGGGAGCTTTCGACGATGTCGTGCACGGACTCGGCGCGGTCCGGGTAGCCGGAGAGCCCGCCCTGCTGGCGCAGGGTTTCGAAGTCCTGCCGGCCGGTGACCAGCTTGTGCACATAGGACTGGTGGCCGGTGTCGAAGACAATGCTGTCCCGCGGGGAATCGAAGACGCGGTGGATGCCCAGGGTCAGTTCCACCACGCCCAGGTTCGGGCCGAGGTGGCCGCCGGTCTGGGCCACGTTGGTGATCAGGAACCGGCGGATCTCCGCCGCGAGGGCAGCCATCTGGGAGCTGCTGAGCTTGCTGAGGTCCTGCGGACTGTGGATTGTCTCGAGTAGACCCATGGAAGCCTTCCTAACGTCTGTTGCACTTTGCCCCCAGTGCCGGCCGCCGCTGTGCCGCGGCCAAACACTTAACCATAGCGCGCCAAAGGCCCCCGGCCCGCCGTCGGGCGGGTTCCGGGGGCCTTCTGCCGTGCCTTACCTGGCAGCGGAGATCTGCCGCAGCACGTACTGCAGGATGCCTCCGTTGCGGTAGTAGTCGGCCTCGCCCGGGGTGTCGATGCGCACCACGGCGTCGAAGCTGGTGGTGGAACCGTCCTCGGCGGTGGCGGTGACCTTCAGCGTCTTCGGCGTGCTGCCGTTGTTCAGCTCGGTCACGCCCTCGACGGCGAAGGTCTCCTCGCCGGTCAGGCCCAGCGAGGCGGCGTTCTGGCCGGCCGGGAACTGCAGCGGCAGCACGCCCATGCCGATCAGGTTCGAGCGGTGGATGCGCTCGAAGCTCTCGGCGATGACGGC
>NZ_JBHTML010000154.1:0-9552 GCF_042679445.1 Arthrobacter sp. GCM10027362 | reverse complement strand
TGCGGCGCCGGCGCGTCCGGCCGCGGCCGCTGCCTTCCGTCTGCCCGCTGTCCTGTTCGCTGCCGCGCTTGTCGGCGCGTTCGTGCCCGCGGCCGGAGCGTTGGCCGCGGCCGCTGTGCTTCTTGCCGGTTTCGCCCAGGTCCTCGAGCTTTTCGGCCTCGAGTCCGGCCAGCTTGCGCTGGCCGCGCGGCAGCCTGCCCTTGGTGCCCTCCGGGATGTCCAGGTCCGTGTACAGGTGCGGGGAGGAGGAATAGGTTTCGCGCGGTTCCGGCACATCCAAGCCGAGGGCCTTGTTGATCAGGCCCCAGCGGGGAACGTCCTCCCAGTCCACGAAGGTGACGGCGGTGCCCTTGTTGCCCGCGCGGCCGGTGCGGCCCACCCGGTGCAGGTAGGTCTTTTCGTCCTCCGGGCACTGGTAGTTGACCACGTGCGTTACGTCCTCGACGTCGATCCCGCGGGCGGCGACGTCGGTGGCAACCAGCACGTCGACCTTGTCGCTGCGGAAGGCGCGCAGCGCCTGCTCGCGGGCGCCCTGGCCGAGGTCCCCGTGGATGGCGGCAGCGGCGAAGCCGCGGTCGATCAGTTCCTCGGAAACTTTAGCCGCGGTGCGCTTGGTCTTGGTGAAGATGATGGTCCGGCCGCGTCCCTGGGACTGCAGGATCCGGGCCACCACTTCGGTTTTGTCCAGGCTGTGGGCCCGGTAGATGACCTGCCGGATGTCCTTCTTGGTGATGCCCTCGTCGTCCGGGTCCGCGGCGCGGATGTGCGTCGGCTGGGTCATGTACCGGCGGGCCATGGCAACCACCGGACCGGGCATGGTGGCTGAGAAGAGCATCGTCTGGCGGACGGCCGGAGTGGCGCTGAGCAGGGTTTCCACGTCCGGCAGGAAGCCCAGGTCCAGCATCTCGTCGGCCTCGTCCAAGACCACGATGCGCACGTTCTTCAGGCTCAGGTGCCGCTGCCGGTGCAGGTCGATCAGCCGGCCGGGGGTGCCGACCACCACTTCCACGCCGTCCTTCAGCGCCTCGATCTGCGGCTCGTAGGCGCGGCCGCCGTAGATGACGGCGACCCGGGCATTGCGCTGCCGGGAGGCGGTTTCCAAGTCACGGGCCACCTGCACAGCCAGCTCCCGGGTCGGCACCACCACGAGCGCCTGCGGGGCGCCCGGCACGGGCAGCCTGTCGAAGCCGTCATCCTCGCGGCCGAGCACGCGCTGAAGCACCGGAATGCCGAAGCCCAGGGTCTTGCCGGTACCGGTCTTGGCCTGGCCGATGATGTCATGGCCGCCGAGGGCCACGGGCAGGGTCATGGCCTGGATGGGGAAGGGGTGGGTGATTCCGGCGTCGAAAAGGGACCGGACAATGTCCGCCCGGACGCCGAAATCAGCGAAGGTCTGCTGGGGCAGTTCGTGCGGGCGCTCGTCGGAGGAGAGTGAGGCCTCGACGGCAATCTGCTCGCTGCTGTTGTCCGCGTGCAGGCTGTGGTCCGCGGGGGAATTCTCTGTATTCAAGTACATACCGTTCAATCAGGCGCTCGGGCCGCGGTGCTCGACGGGTCCGCCACCTATGGTGGCAGCGCGGAACACGGCGGAGGCGTGGCGCATCCAGTGGAAGCCGATCGCGGGCTAACAACTGCGTGCCGGTCATGGCCATGCGGGACCATCGCGGCGGTTCAAGATCGCGTAGGTGCGGATCAGCTGATTTGTGTTTGTCCAGCAAAATTCACTAATAATCAACGACCGGGCATCCATTACTACAATGTCCAGTCTACCGGTGGATGCAAATCGGACGGCGGCGCCACTCTCAGGACTGGTTTGGGGGTGCGGCGCCGTCGAGCTCGAATCGGATGGTCCGAGCCGCGATATCCGCTTCGATCAGCCGGGCCCGGACGGTGGTGCCCGGCTCCAGGATCCCGTAGCAGCGGGCGGTGACGGCGGGACTGCGCAGCTGGATCATGCCCGAAGGGCCTCCGTTGCCGTTGGCGCCGTTGCCGTGGTTGTTGCCGTTGGCCTGCCCGTTGCCCGGACGGCTGCCGGAGATGACGACGGCGTCGAACACCTCGCCGACCCGGTGGCTCAGCAGCGCCGCTTGGACGGCGTCGAAAGCCGCCCTGTCCACCCGGGCGGCGAGCTGGTCGGAAGTAGCCATCAGCCGCGGCAGGTCCGGCAGCGCGTCGCGGGCCCACTGCGGGATCTCGGTCCCGGCGCACTGGGCCTCGCAGATGACCAGCACGAACCTGTCCACCAGCCGGCGCAGCGGGGCGGTGGCGTGGGCGTAAGGGGCGGCGATGGCGGCCTGGAGCTTTTCCTCGGGCAGGATGCCGTCGAAGGGCGTGTAGCCGGCGCCCCGGAAGAGCGAGGCTGCAGCGTGCAGCAGGGCCAGTTGTTTCGGATCCGACGCATCCAGGCCGCGCAGGTATTCACCGTATGGCAGGTCCTCGGCCCACGGATGGTCCAGGGCCCGGGTCTGGCGGCGGAAGTGCGCCTCGGCCTCGGCGTCCGGGGCGGGCATGGTGCGCAGAATGCCGACGCCGGCCTCAAGCATGAGCTGTGCGGCCGCCATGCCGGTCATCAGCGAAATCTGGGCGTTCCAGTCCTCCACCGGCAGCGGCGGACTCGAGACGATGAAATAGTGGCGTCCGTCGTGCGCTATGTCCTGGTCCGGGATGTTCAGGCTGGCCCCGCCCCGGCGGCGTTCCAACTCGATGCGCTTGAGGCCGATCTCCTTGAGCAGCATCAGGTACTCCGGTGCGTCGCCCGAGTCGATGTCCTGCTGCACCTCCGAGTAGCTCAGCTTTGCCTGGCTGCACACGGTGGCGCGCCGCAATGCCACCGACTGCACGTTGGCCTCAGGATCCAGGCCGAATTCCCACACGTAGGCCGCCCGGACCCGGCCGGGCAGCAGGCTGCCGGCGTCTTCGCTGATCAGCTCCGGATGAAGTGGAATGCGTCCGTCAGGAACATAGATGGTCTGTCCGCGCCGGCGGGTCTCCGCGTCCAAGGCGCTGCCGGGCACCACGAAGGATGGGACGTCCGCGATGGCGTACCAGACCCGGTAGCCATTGGCTGCCCGCTCCAGGTACATGGCTTGGTCCAGGTCCGTGGAACCTGGCGGGTCGACGGTGACGAAAGGCAGTCCGGTTAGGTCCGCCGGCGGCAGGGTCTGGCTGGACACTGCCTGCTTGGCTTCGTCCATTACCGCTGCCGGAAAATGCGGGGGCAGTTCGAACTGGACCCGCAGCTGTCCAAGCACCTGGGCCAGCAGATGCTGTGACTCATGCACCTTCGCGTCCAGACGTGAATACTTCACATGCCAAGATTAGAGCAGTCCCGGCGGGGACGGCCCGCTTCGGGCGGTTAATGCCTCCACCCCGCGCAGCGCAGTGCGCTTTCCCACTGCCCGCAGGCTCGCTGCGGGGCCTGCGGCGCCCGGTGACATCCCGGCAGAGGCGGCGATGGAGCCCTTTCAGGACTTCAGGGGTGCGTTCCACCGAACATGGGTTCGTGGGCATGCTGCCGGGCGCGGCCGCACCCGACGCCGCCACGGCCGAACTCTTCGCGCAACTGACCGGGAACCACTCACGCCGGACGGACGCGCCTGGGCTGACCGCCTGAAGCTACAAACCGGACCGTATCCCGGCTACGCTGGCTGCCGTCTGCAAGCTGCACCGGAACGAGTGGAGACGACATGCCTGAGGCCAAAGACATTCTGACGCGCGAGCAGATCGACGCCGAATTGCGCGAGCTGTCCCAGTGGACCTATCAGCAGGGCGGGCTGGTGACGGTGTACAAGCTGGAGAACGGCAGGCAGGCGCTGGACCTGATTGCCGCCGTGGGCGACATCGCCGAAGAGGCGAATCACCATCCGGACCTGGACTGGCGCTACAACCGGGTATTCCTCCGGTTCTCCTCGCACGACGCCGGCGGGCAGGTGACGACCCGGGACGTGTCGGCTGCGGCCACGGTCAGCGCGGTCGCCGAGCGGCTGGGAGCCGTCGCGGAGCCGGACAAGTATCCCACCCGCAGCTAGCGCCGAGGGTCCCGCCGCGAGCTTGCGAGCGGTGGGCAGGCGGGCGCAGCTAGCGCCGAGGGTCCCGCCGCGAGCTTGCGAGCGGTGGGCAGGCGGGACGCGCTAGCGCAGGATCGCGTTGAGCCGGGCCAGGTCCGCTGCCGCCCGGCGTCGGCCGATGAACCATGCCCCTGCCCACGCCGCCGCAATAGCGGCGGCGATGGGCAGCAGCCAGGTCAGGAAGGTCGGTCCCGGCCGGGACCCGAGCCCCGCGAAGAGCAGGACCAGGCGCAGCAGCACGGCGGTCACCACGGCGGCTGCCGGCTGCAGCAGTACCCCGTAGCTGGCACGGTTGTGATCCACGGCCCAGACCGTAAACCCTGCGGCGGCCGCGGCGAGCACGACCAGGATGAACTCAACCATCGTGCGGCTCCGGCTGGTCGGGCCGGCTACAGGGCGCCGAAGCCCACGCGCCGGGTTTCCTCGGCGCCGATTTCGACATAGCCGAGTACGTTGGACGGGATAATGACCATGCGGCCCTTGCTGTCCTTCAGGCGCAGTTCGGCACCGCCGTTCATGGCGCGGCTGACAAGCTCGGCAACTGCGTCGGGCGTTTCGGCCGACTCAAAAACAATCTCCCGGCCCACGTTCTGGATGCCGATCTTGATTTCCACGCTCTTGCCTCCTGGATGTAACGGGTAACTTCCGTCTGGAAATCTATCCGAATTTTCCCTACGGTTCCTTCGGAAACCGGGAAATTCCGCGCCAAGCTAAACGGTAGATCAGCTCGCACGCGGCATCCCGGTCCAAGCCTGCGCCGGCCTGCACCCAGTATCGGGCACTGACCTGCGCCATGCCGGCCAGGGCCCGGCCCAGCAGCGTGGCTTCCGCGATGGAGAGGTTGGTTTCTTCGGCCAGGACCTCGGCGACGGAGCCTGCCAGCCGCGTATTGAACCCTTCCAGCCGGGCGGAGACCTCCGGATCGTTGGCCAAATCCGATTCGAAGACAATCCGGTGTGCCTGGCTCTCCTCCGCGATGAAGCGGTAGTAGGCACCGATGGTGGCGTGGACCCGGGCCTTATTGTCCGTCGTGGAGTTCAGGGCGTCCATCAGCATGGCGGTCAGCGATTGGAGGTGGTGGTCCAGCAGCGCCAGGTAGAGGTCCCGTTTGCCGGGAAAGTGCTGGTACAGCACGGGCTTGCTGACATGCGCGGCGTCGGCGATCTCGTCCATCGCCGCGCCATGGTAGCCATTGGCGACGAAGACTTCGTGGGCTGCCTGCAGGAGCTGGCGGCGGCGTTCATCGCGTGGGAGCCGGGCGGATTTGGCAGACCTGGACTCACTGCTCACGGTCTGGACTCGTTGGTTCGGCTCACGTCTGTTCGGACCCTATCTCGTGGAAACATACCAAGTCCGGCCACGGCACAGCGGCGCTGCACCGCTGAGCCGGTACCTAGCCAGTGTACGCGGCGGCCACGCACGCGGGCGGGAGCGGGAATATCGGGAAGTCGGGAAATCTGAAAATGAAAATACAGTCATGGTGCGCAGTTAGCGTAAATTGGCCGTATGGGTAGCGAAGCGACAATCTCCGGCCTGCCGCCGCTGGTGGAGCCGGCCGGCTCCCTGACTCCGGAGGAGATCCAGCGGTATTCGCGGCACCTGATCATCCCCGAGGTCGGCATGCAGGGGCAGCTGCGGCTGAAGAACGCGCGTGTGCTGGTCATCGGTGCCGGCGGCCTGGGGTCCCCGGCCCTGCTGTACCTGGCGGCCGCGGGAGTGGGCACGCTGGGGATCGTGGACGACGACGTCGTCGAGGCCAGCAACCTGCAGCGCCAGGTGATCCACGGCGTCTATGACGTGGGGCGGACCAAGGCGCAGTCGGCGCGCGGCAGCATCCGGGAGCTGAATCCCGCCGTCGACGTCGTGCTGCACGAGGTGCGCCTGGATGCATCCAACGCGCTGGAGATCTTCGCCGGCTACGACCTGATCCTGGACGGCACGGACAACTTCGCCACCCGCTATCTGGTCAACGACGCCGCGGCGCTGCTGGGCAAGCCCTACGTCTGGGGGTCCATCCTGCGCTTCGACGGCCAGGTCAGCGTTTTCTGGGATGCCTACGGCCCCAATTACCGGGATTTGTATCCGGAGGCACCGCCGGCCGGCTCGGTGCCCTCCTGCGCCGAAGGGGGAGTGCTGGGCGTACTGTGTGCCCAGATCGGCTCGGCGATGGTCAACGAGGCGATCAAGCTCATCACCGGGATCGGCCGCACGCTCCTGGGCCGGGTGCTGATCTTCGACGCGCTGGCGATGAGCTGGCGGGAGGTGCGCGTGCGCAAGGACCCGGACGCCGCCCCGATCACCGCCCTGGCCGACTATGAGGGGTTCTGCGGTGTGGCCCCGGCCGACGCCGGTGCGGACCTCGACGGCCTGACCGTGTCGGCCGTGGAACTGGCCGGCATGTTGGCGTCACGGCAGGCCGGAGACCGGGACTTTGAGCTCATCGATGTACGCGAGCCGGGGGAGCACCAGATCGTCGGCATCCCCGGTGCGCGGCTGGTCCCGAAGGGCCTGATCCTCTCCGGGGAGGCGCTGGATGAGTTGCCCCGGGACCGGGACCTTGTCCTGCACTGCAAGTCGGGTGCCCGGTCCGCCACGGTGCTGGCCCACCTGCGGCAGGAGGGCTTTGACCGGGTAAAGCATCTGGACGGCGGGATCCTGGCCTGGATCCGGCAGGTGGAGCCGGACAAGCCCGTGTATTAAGGTTCCCGGGCAGGTCCTTGAACCGGAGGACCTGAAGGCCTCCTGCGCGGACGGTGCCTTCCGCGGGCCTTAGGCGGACTCGGCGACGGCGTCATTGTGCGGCACGGGGCACGCGTCCTGCGCCGCGCCCTCTGCAGCCTTCTGCGCGGCGGGTTCCTCCACGGTGATGCCGTACAGCGCGTCCAGGGCGGCGATATAGTCGTCCTGCCGGCCCGCGGCGGCCAGTTCCCGGGCCCGGACGGTAGGCAGGTGGAGCAGTTGCTTGACCATGCGGCGCATGGCGAACTCCACCTCCTGCGCCGGCCCGGTGCAGCCGTGCTGCGTGCGGACCTTCTCCAGCTCGTTCTCCAGGACCTGCATGGTGTGGCGCCGCAGGGCCACGATGGCCGAATCGATGGAGCGTTCCTTTTGCTGGTGCTCGAACGCCCGGGCCGCCTTGGTGACGATATGCTCAGCCTGCCGGACGGATTCGGCCTGTTCCTCGGGGGCGGCCAGGCGCACGGATTCCAGCGTGATCAGTTCCACCCCGTCCAGCGCCGCCACGGCCGGATCGAAATCATGGGTCAGTGCCAGGTCGATCATGATCAGTGGCTTGCCGGATTCCTCACGCACGCGTGCGATGTCGTCGGCCGCGACCCGGCTGTCGCTGCCGCTGCAGCCGATGACCACGTCCGCCGCGGCCAGGGCTGCATCCAGGGTCTCCCGTGTCAACGGCGTCCCGCCCCGGGTGGCAGTAAAGGTTGCGGCGCGGCCTGACGGGGAATGGACCGAGACGTTGGTGCAGCCGCGTTCACGCAGCAGGGCCATGGTTGCACCGGCGTAGGCGCCGGTGCCGAAAACCACCACGTTCTTTTCCGTCCAGCTGCGGTCTTCCGAGAGGTCGGTGGCCAGGTCGAGGGCGACGGAAACGATGGACAGGCCGCGGCCGCCGAGCGCCGTTTGGGCACCGACGTCCTTGGCCGTGCGGGAGGCCGCCTGGAAGAGCCGGACCAGGGCGGCGCTCGCGGTGCCCTGGTCCTGGGCCTGGATCAGGGCGCGGCGCACCTGCCCGGCGATCTCGCGTTCGCCGACGACGGCGGAATCCAGCCCCGCGCCGACGGCGAAGAGGTGCTGGGTGACCTCCGTGCCGGTCTTGGTGTCGAAGTACCGGGAAACCAGGGACTCGGCCAGGCCGGAGGCGCCGCTGATTGCTGAGATGACCTCGGCGCGGGCGGCTTCGACATGCTCTTCGGACTCGGCCTCGCAGTAGATTTCGAGGCGGTTGCAGGTGGACAGGACCACAGCGCCGGAGACCGCGTTCCCGCTTTCCAGCACGCCGGAAGCGACCTGGGAGGAACCGGCGCTGAGGCGGGCCACAGTTTCCAGGTCTACGTCTGAGTGCGATGCAACGAGAGAAAGTAAGACCACAACCCCTACATCATAGCCACTGGCCGGCCACCGGACCTATTAGGCATGCCTGACCCGGTGCCGGGTCGGTTCCCCGCCCGCGCGGACCGGCCGCCGGTTGGCAATCGGCACTGCAACTGGAGCAGAATCTATTGTCATGACATTGAATGCCTCCCACCCGCTGCTGGACGGCCGCACGGCGGATTCGCCGCTGATCACTGCCTACCGGGGAGGGAAGCCGGAGCGGCGCCCCGTCTGGTTCATGCGCCAGGCCGGCCGTTCGCTGCCCGAGTACCGCGAGGCGCGCAAGGGCATTGCCATGCTGGATTCCTGCCTCATGCCCGAACTTGCGGCGGAAATCACACTGCAGCCGGTGCGGCGGCACGACGTCGATGCGGGAATTTTCTTCTCGGACATTGTGGTTCCGCTCAAGTTGGCCGGTGTGGACGTGGATATTGTCCCGGGCGTCGGCCCCGTCCTGGCTTCCCCGGTGCGTACTGCCGCCGACGTGGCCAGGCTGCCGCAGCTGACCGGGGAGGCGCTGGAACCGATCCGCGAGGCGGTGAAGCTCACCGTGGCCGAACTGGGGAACAAACCGCTGATCGGTTTCGCCGGCGCGCCCTTCACGCTCGCCGCCTACATGGTGGAGGGCAGGCCCTCCCGCGACCATCTCGGCCCGCGCACCATGATGCACGCGGATCCGCAGGCCTGGCAGGCCCTGACGGCCTGGGCCGCCGATGCCTCCGGGATGTTCCTGCGCGCGCAGCTGGAAGCCGGTGCCAGCGCCGGACAGCTCTTCGACTCCTGGGCGGGTTCCCTGGGTCTGGCCGACTACCGCCGTCATGTGGCGCCTGCTTCGGCCCGGGCACTGGACCACGTGCGCGGCCTCGGCGCCCCGCTGGTGCATTTCGGCACCGGCACCTCGGAACTGCTGGTGGCCATGCGCGACGTCGGCGTCGACGTGGTCGGCGTGGACTACCGCCTGCCGCTGGACGAGGCCAACCGCCGGCTGGGCGGAACCACCCCGCTGCAGGGCAATATCGATCCGGCGCTGCTGGCCGCTCCCTGGGAGGTGCTCGAGGAGCATGTGCTCGAGGTGATCGCCGCCGGCGCCGCCGCCCCTGGCCACGTGCTCAACCTCGGCCACGGGGTGCCTCCGGAGACCGATCCTGACGTGCTCACCCGCGTGGTCAAGCTGATCCACTCGGTGGAGCCGTAGCCATGCCGGACCGCGAGCGCAATCCCGTCACCGCCGCACTGCATAAGGTCGCAGCGCACCAGAAGGCCGCGCAGCAGAAGGCCGCGCAGCAAAAAACCGCCGCCGAGCCCCAGGCCCGCCAGGATGCGGCGCAGGCCGTCGTCGTCGGCGGCGGCATGGCCGGCCTGGCCGGTGCCCTGG
>NZ_JBHTML010000153.1:0-9574 GCF_042679445.1 Arthrobacter sp. GCM10027362 | reverse complement strand
CCGGCGCCGACGGCGCTGACAGTGGCCGTACCAGACGGTCTCGTGACACCCGGGCAGCCCGGCGCGGATGTGCCGGTGGAGGTCCGCACCGATGCCGGCACCGCCGCCGCCGGGACGGGCTTCCACGCCCTTCCGCCGCCGCCGGAGTTCACGGTCCCGGTCTTCACCCCCGAGTTCGGCAGGCCCGGCCAGACCGTGGTGCTGCACGGGCGCAACTTCCACTACGGGCCCGTACAACTGGGATTTGGGTTCCGGGCGTTGGGCCCGGACTCGGGTGGTGGTGGCGCGGGCGCGAGCTTGGTGGACTCTCCCCGCCCGACTGAACTGAGCTTTACGGTTCCCGAGAGCTTGCAGGATTTCGGGCCCGGACTTTTTCCGTTTGCCTGCTCATTCCACATCACCACGGCAGGGGGCAGCGTGGCATGTCCCTCCCTGCTGATAGTCATCCGGTGAACCCGCAAGAGGAGCCCGTGATGTTTGTGAAGTTTGAAAGGTCCCCGCAGCTGACGAGGTTCGGGAGGTTGCCATGGTTTGCGCAGTGTTTCCGGATCTGTCGGCGGGTCCGTTGCCGGTGGCAGCAGGCGGGCTGGCGGCGGCCGGGTTCGGTCAGTGCGCGGGGGAGCCGGTGCCGGAGTTTGCCGGGTTGCCCGAGGGGCTGGCAGCCGCCGGGCAGGCCAGGGCGGACGTGCCGGTGGAGGTTTGCACCGATGCCGGCACCGCCACCGCCCAGACCACCTTCCACGTCGAGCCACTCGAACCCGGCTTTGCCACCCCGGCGTTCCCGCCCGCGGCCATCCACCGCGGCCCGTCGGTCACCCTACACGGCCGTAATTTCCACTTCGCGCCGGTGGCAGTCAATCTCCGGCCGAAGCTGTTCTTCGGCACGCCGCCTCCCTTTGAGGCCGGGGAAGCCATGGGCACCCCCACGCAGACGGAGATCACGGTACGGGTCCCGGGGGATCTGCCGATGCTCGGCCCGATTGCCTTCGGTGCCGGCAGCGCGGTGGTAGTGGTGGCGACCGGCCGGGGATCCGCCCAGTGCCCCGACCTCCTGCCGATCAAGGCCGGCTGGGCCGAGGATGAACGAGCATAGGAGTTTCTCATGGCGTTTACCGTATTTCCCGATCCGCAGCTGGCAGCACTGACCGTGGACCGGAACGGCAGCCGGGTGGACACGTCCATTGGCCAACTGGCGGGCGCACCGTTGCCGGACTTTGCCGGTATTTATGCGCGGATGATGTTCATCCGGGTGGCGATGCTTGGCGGTTCCGTGGCGCCCACGGTGTTCCTTCGGGCCGGACAGGGCCCGCCGGTGGCTGTATCAACGTCGTCCCAGCCGGTATTCCGGGCCACGACAGCCGGCGGAGCCGGCACCGGATTTGTAGGAGATGTTTTCCTTGCCCCCGGCTCGGGCAATGTCCTCCGGGTCCTGGTGGGGTTCGACCGGGAGACCGTGGAGGTTTGGAAGCTGGGCATCCGGAACAACGATCCCGCCGCGGAACGGCAGTTCACCTGGGTGGTGGCCGATAATCCGGCCGACGCCGCCCAGCCGTGGGTGGATCCCGCAAAGGCCGTCCCGTCCTTCGCGGCGGCTCCGTTCACTCCGGACCGGGGTGCGCCGGGCACTCCGGTAGTGCTGTCCGGTACCAACTTCCACATCGGCACCCCCACTGTGACCTTCGGCAACCGGCCTGCACTGCTGCTGGCGCCGCCGGCGCCGACGGCGCTGACAGTGGCCGTACCAGACGGTCTCGTGACACCCGGGCAGCCCGGCGCGGATGTTTCGGTAACCGTCACCAGCAGCGCCGGCGCTGCCGCCGCCACCGGAATGTTCCGGGCCCTCCCGCCCGCGCCGGCCTTTGCCAACCCGCCCGTCAGCCCTCCGTTTGGCAAGCCTGGCCAGTTTGTCGTGCTGCAAGGCCGGAACTTTGACTACGGTCCGGTGCAATTGGGGTTCGGCTTCCAAAGCATGGGCCCGGGACCCGGCGGTTCATCTGGTGGCGGCGGTGGGTTTGCGACACCGTCGGGACCGACGGAAATCAAGTTCCAGCTGCCGGGAGAGGATATCTCCGCCCCCGGAGAGGTCTTTCCGCTGGTGGTCCGGATCACGGTGACTACCGCCGGGGGGCGGGCTGAATATCCCGCTCATATCATCGTGATCGCGCCGTGAGGAAGGCCCCGTGGAGATCAGCAGGAAAAGCTCCCTAGCGTCGAAGACTGCCAGGACTACAGTGGACAGCCCGGGCGGGGAAACGGCCCGGCCCGCACCGCTACGGAGCAACGGAATGCAGCGCAGACTCGGCAACCAGGCGATGAGGCGGATCGCGGACGGTTTCCGGCTCCCGGCAGCCGGCACTGGACAGGACCACGGCACACACGCCCCAGCCTGGCCTGAGGCCGCACTGGGCCCGGGGCAGCCGCTGCCTGATGACCTCCGCGAGCGGCTGGAACAGTCATTCGGCACCGGACTGGGCCAGGTCCGGATCCATCGCGGGCCGGAAGCAGCCAGATGGGCCGGACTCATTGACGCCAGGGCCTTCACCGCAGGCCGGCACATCGGTTTTCCGAAGGCTGTCTCGCCGTACACGCCCAAAGGCTACCGGTTGCTGGCCCACGAGGTCGGCCATGTGCTTCAACAGCGCGGGACCGCGGAGGCCTTGGTGCACACGAACCGCGGCGATCTGCTCGAGCTGTCCGCGGAATGGGCGGCGTCGCACGCCGCACGCGGCCAGCCGGTTGGCAGTCTCACGGCCGCGACGGGGCTGCTGCTGGCGCGGGACAGTTCCTTCCGTCCAGTTGAATGGGTCGAATCCGGGATGGACTGGCTCGGCGAGAAAGCCAGGGCGGCGAAGGAATCCGGGTACAAATGGATGATCGCGGCCATTCGGGATCTGCATCGATCCGGCCTTGCCAAACTGCGCAGATACGGCGAAAACCTGACGGGCACGGAGCGCTCACTGTTCGACGTCCTGGTGACGTCGGTGGACCTGACTTTCACCATCCTGGAAGGCCTGGTCTATGCAGTCGTCGGGATCACTGCCGGATTCATCACTGGCATCCTGCAGATGGTTGTTGGCCTCGTCCAGATCGTCCTCGGCGCGGCCGAGGGCATTCTCAAGTTCCTGTGGGGCTTTGTCGACGGCGGCAAAGAGTTCAATCTTTGGGCTGCAGGGGTCGTCAAGACAATCTCCGCAATCCCTGCGGGGCTGGGCGCCTTCATCACCGACTGGAAGGCGAAGTTCGAGAAGGCGTCGCCCGAGGAATCGGCCCTCATGATCGGCGAGCTCACCGGGCAGATCCTGGCATTCCTGGCGACCTTGGGAATCTCCGCCGGCAAGGCCGGCAGCGCGGCACAAGCCGTCAAGCTGGAGGCGCGGCTGGCCAGGGTGGCCCAGGCGGTACTGGAACCTGCGACGGCGGTGACGACTACCGGAATAGTGCTTCCCGCTGCGGCAGAAGTCTCGCCAAAGGCGGCGGCCTTGGCGAGCGCCGTCGTGAAGCATGCACCCGCTGCGGCGAAGGCCACAACGGCGGTCGCCGCCAAGACGAAAGGAACCGTCCCCGGCTTCGCCGAGAGGCTGCGCAAACTGGAGCCCCGCATCGAGGCGCTCAGCAACGAAAAGCTGTACGACCGGCTGCAGGACTTGAAAAAGCTCAACGAGACCAACCCGAACTCCGGCGAATTGGCCCAAGCGCTCAAGGACCTGGAGCGGGATGTTTCGCTGGCCGAGGAGGGACCCAGGGCCGGCGCCGAAACCGAACCTGGGCTGTCCGGCCGAAAGACCCCGGGCGGGCCTCAGCCGAAGCAGATGGAAGCGGGCAATTTTGCGCATGAATGGCTGGAGGAGCTGCGCAACGAGCTCACCGTGGATGCTCCGCCGGGATACGAAGCCCTGCAACGCGAGGGAAGGATCATTCCACTGGACGAGATGCCCAACGGCCTGCAGGCAGAGGTGAAACTGGGAGCAACCGCCAGGGCGGACCGCGTTGGAGCAGTCATTTATGAGATCAAGCCCAATACGCCGGCATCCATCGATGCCGGACTTGTCCAGGTTGACGAGTACGTCAGGCTCGCCAATGACACGCAGTATCTCGGCCGAAGCGACTGGACCGGCAAGGTGGTTATCTATGACGCGGAGGCGGCCATGAGATTCATTCCGTAGCCCGAAACTTCTCATCATCCAGTGATTCGGGAGGGGCCGAGGTTCCATGGCATCTGTTGCCTTCGACAACCGGCCAATGGGGACGGCCATCGCTGAAATGGTACCGGGCAGGCGGCGGGACGGCATTCCGCACACCATGGGGGCGCTCCGGCCGGTCATCCGGGAGGGCGTCCGGGTCCCAGTCCGCCGTTGAGAGCAGCCGCTGCATCTGGTCTGGGACCCGGTGCCCTGCCGCTCGGAGAGCGTCCAGGACTTCTTCCGCTCCTGCCCCGGAGGCAGCCCCTTCAGGTATTCCACGGCGTTCGCCCGCGACTCCGACCGGGCAATCCGGGCCCCGATCAGCTCCCCGACCTCCTCCAGGCCCTCGGCCCATTCCCGCACTTTCGCCACAGGCATCATCGCCCACCCGTAAGAATTAACACCCCGCCGTGGCAAGGCACAATAAAAGTAACGGCAGAGCAGGAAACAAACGCGACTGTAATACTGAGGGCCGCGCCCGGTCTGCCGCAGACGGCAATGCAGACCGGGCACCTGCTTACTCGACCGGCTGGATATTGTGGTTGAGCCGGAAGAGGTTCTCCGGATCGTAGCTGCGCTTGAGCGCTATCAGCCGCTCCAGCTTCTCCGGCCCGTAGACCGACACCGCCAGCGAGCGCGGATCCTGCCCGGGCTCGGCGCCCATGAAGTTGATGTACTGGCCGCCGGTGGCAAAGGGCCTCATGTCGGTGGCGAAGCCACGCACGAAATTGATGCGCGCGGCATCGTCCGCGGCGTCGTTCCAGAAGCCGTAGATGTTCAGCCAGAAGCGCGCGGACCGGTTCGGGAACGGGGTCGCGTCCTCCGGAACCCGGCCGTACGCCCCGCCGAGGTGGTGGATGTCGAACGCCGTTCCATGCCAGGTCTGTTCCGCCGCCCGGGCGACGATGACCGCAATCACCTCGTCGTCCAGGCGGTCGAAGGAGGTGTTCTTCCAGTACGCCCGCACGCCCTTGGGGAACAGCTCATCCATCGCCGACTGCCACTGGACCCATGCGGCCGGCTCCACCACTTCGGCGTCGGGGGGAGCTGCCTGCCGGAGCCTGTCCACGATCCGTTCGCCTTCGGCCTGGTCCTCCAAGGCCCAGCAGAAGCCGATGATCAGCGCCGGCTCACCGCCCAGCTCCCAGCCCGGCGGCGGGACCAGCACGGAGATGATCGAGGTCAGCTCGTCGGGCAGCCCGCGGGTCCACCGCTCCCAGGCCTGCAGCGCGATGGTCCAGTGTTCGGGGCCGAAGTAGACGAGGTTGCCGGAAAACACTTCGGCCGGCAGGGGCCGGGCGCGGAAGGTGAAGGAGCTGGCCACGCCGAAGTTCCCGCCGCCGCCGCGCAGGCCCCAGAACAGTTCGGGATTCTCCGTTTCGCTGGCGGTCACCGTGCTGCCTTCGGCGGTCACCAGGTCCACCGAGAGCAGATTGTCGGCCGCGAGCCCGTTGGGACGCGTGAGCCAGCCGAAGCCGCCGCCCAGGGTCAGGCCCGCGACGCCGGTGGAGGAGACGACGCCGGTCGGCACGGCAAGCCCGTGCGGTGCGGTGGCGGCGTCCATATCGGCCAGCGTGGCGCCCGGCTGCACCCGCACGATGCGCTGGTCCGGATCGACTTCGACGTTCCGCAGGCCGTCCAGGTCCAGCACCAGGCCGGCATCGACGGTGCCGTTGCCGGCCACGTTGTGGCCGCCGCCGCGGACGGCGAGCGGCAGGCGGTTCTCCCGCGCACAGCGCACCACGGGCCCGATGTCCGCTTCAGTGCCGGCGCGCACGACGGCGGCGGGCCAGCGCTCGATCATGCCGTTCCACACCCGGCGTGCCTCGTCGTAGCCGTCATCGCCGGGCAGCAGTACAGTGCCGGCCACCTCGTCCCGCAGGCCGGCAACGGTCTGTTCGTCCAGGACTGCTTCTTCACTCATCAGGTACCCTCCGTGGGCCCCGCCGGGCGGCTTCCGGGGTGCCGGCGGGAGTTGATCCAGGATGTTCCCGGCGGCCGGCCCGCGGCCCTTCGCGCGGCCGCGGCTGCCGTCCGGGCTGCGGCTTGTGCCGACTTCTCCAGTATGGGCATCGGCGGGGATCGGCGGAAGGCTCGGGCCGTGCCGCCTTTTCCGTCCGGGTAGGCAGGTTGTTTATCCTTTTCGGGAATGCCCTGCCAGCCGGGGTGGTGATAACAGGAAGAGGTGCGCACGGTGCAGATCGATTCGCTGGACTCGCAGATTGTGACGCTGTTTGCCGAGGACCCCCGGATGTCGGTACTGGAGGCTTCGCGCGTGCTGAAGGTCGCCCGGGCCACGGTGCAGGCGCGCCTGGATAAGATGCAGCGGGCAGGGGTGATTGCCGGGTGGGGTCCGCGCATTTCGCCACGGGAGCTCGGCTACGCGGTCAAGGCCTACTGCTCCTTCGCCATCCACCAGGAGACCGGCCACGATGCGGTGGCCGCAGCGCTGTCCGGCATCCCGGAAGTGCTGGAGCTGCACACCGTGTCGGGGGAGAGCGACCTGCTCGCCTGCGTCGTGGCGCGGTCCAACGCGGACCTGCAGCGCGTGCTGGACGAGATCATGGCCACCAATACCGTGCTGCGCTCTTCCTCGGTGATTGTGCTGAACAGCCATTTCGAGGGCCGCACGCTGCCGCTGGTCCAGGCCGCCGCCCGTTCCTGAGCGGCCCGCGCTCGCCCGTCCGGCGTCACATTCCCGGTCCGGCCGGGGGAGATTGTGTCAAAGTGACCATAACCCTGTAGAATGTGTTCTGGTCGTTTTGACCATAACTCTCACCGAGGAAGGAGGTGGCCATGGGTGCCGCATCTGCCAATGTATCCGAGCGCGCCCAGCAGCCGCCTGAGCTGGCCATTTCCACGGTGATCTTCGCTCTCCGGCCGGACAGCGGGCACGGGGGACCGCGGCTGTGGCTGCCGCTGGTGCGCAGGACCCGCCAGCCCTTCCGGGACCTGTGGGCGCTGCCGGGCGGCCCGCTCAGCGCCACCGAGTCCCTCCAGGATGCGGCAGCGCGGAACCTGCAGGAGACCACCGGCCTGCAGCCAAGTTACCTCGAGCAGCTCTACGCCTTCGGCGGCCTGGACCGCTCGCCGGCCCAGCGGGTGGTCTCGATCGTCTACTGGGCACTGGTCAGGCCTGACGAGGCGGCCTTGGCCCGGGAAACGGAGAACGTGCGCTGGTTCCGCGCCGACGGCTTGGAGCAGCTGGCCTTCGACCACAACCTGATCGTGGACTACGCCCTGTGGCGGTTGCGCAACAAGGTCGAGTACGGCTCCATCGCCTACGACTTCCTGGGCCCGAAGTTCACCCTTGCCCAGGTTCGCGAAGTCTACGAGGCCGTCCTGGGCAGGAAGCTGGACCCGGCGAACTTCCGCCGCCAACTGCGCGCCACCCCCGATATCGAGGAAACAGACGAATACGTCCAGGGCGGCCGGCACCGGCCGCCGCGGCTCTACCGCTATACCGGCGCCGCCGCGCAGCGGAACAACGGACCGCTCAGCCAAGTGGCAGGCTAACCGCAGGCAGAAACCAGCAGGCAAGGCAGAACAACGGAGAAAACTATGGCATCAGTCAGCACCACCATCGAGCTCATCACCCGTGAGCAGGCCCTCGCGCGCCCGGCCGCGGGCAGCACCTGCAGCCAGGACCTGGCCAAGGGCCCCTGGGACTTCGACGCCCCCGCCGGCGCCGGCGCCTGGGCTCCGTCCTACGGTCCCGGTGCCTCGATGGCGGACCTCGCCCCGGCCTCCACGCCCCGGCAGGGGCAGATCCCGGAGGAGTACCGGCTGGCCTCGGACGAGGAGCTGGATGCGCGGATCCGCGCCGCCAAGGACAAGCTGGGCGACAAGCTGGTCATCCTGGGCCACTTCTACCAGCGTGACGAAGTGGTCAAGTACGCCGACTTCGTGGGCGACTCCTTCCAGCTGGCCCGCGCCGCCAAGGAAAAGCCCGAGGCCGAGATCATCGTCTTCTGCGGCGTGCACTTCATGGCCGAGACCGCCGACATGCTCTCCGGCGCCGACCAAGCGGTGATCCTGCCGAACCTGGCCGCCGGCTGCTCGATGGCGGACATGGCCGACGCCGACTCCGTGCAGGCCTGCTGGGACCAGCTCGCCGAGGTTTTCGGCACCGAGCCCGATGCCGACGGGAAGATCCCGGTCATGCCGGTAACCTACATGAACTGCTCGGCCGCGCTGAAGGCCTTCGTCGGCGAGCACGGCGGCATCGTCTGTACCTCCTCCAACGCCGCGACGGTGCTGGAGTGGGCGTTCGAACGGGCCCGGCGGGTGCTCTTCTTCCCGGACCAGCACCTGGGCCGCAACACCGCCAAGGCCATGGGCGTGCCGCTGGAGCAGATGCCGATGTGGAATCCCCGCCAGGCGCTCGGCGGCAATGACGAGCAGACCCTGCTCGATTCCCGCGTGATCCTCTGGCACGGCTTCTGCTCGGTGCACAAGCGCTTCACCGTGGACCAGATCGAGAAGGCCCGGGCCGAGTACCCCGGAGTGCGCGTGATCGTGCACCCGGAATGCCCGATGCCGGTGGTCGACGCCGCGGACGAAGCCGGCTCCACCGACTACATCCGCAAGGCCATCATGGCCGCCGGGGAACCGACCGTCTTCGCCGTGGGCACCGAGATCAATATGGTCAACCGGCTCGCGGCCGAGTTCCCGCAGCACACCATCTTCTGCCTGGACCCGGTGGTCTGCCCGTGCTCGACCATGTACCGGATCCACCCGGGCTACCTGGCCTGGGTGCTGGAGGCCTACGCCGGCACCGGCACCCTGCCCGGCGGCGAAATCCTCAACCGGATCACCGTGCCCGAATCCGTGGCCGTCCCCGCGCGCGTGGCCCTCGAGCGGATGCTGGCAGCACGTCCGTGAACCGTCTGAAGGTCCTGGTCGTCGGCTCCGGCATTGCCGGACTCTATGCCGCAGCCCTGGCCGCCGAACGGCCGGGCACGGATGTCACCCTCGTCACCAAGGGCGCCCTGGAGCAGAGCAACAGCTGGTTCGCCCAGGGCGGGATCACCGCCGTCACGGCTCAGGGCCGTGCCGCCGGCGACTCGGTGGAGGCGCATATGGCGGACACCCTGCGTGCCGGCGCCGGGATGAACGACGGCGCCGCCGTCCGGCTGCTGTGCGCCGCCGCCGGGCAGGAGATCGCCACCCTCGATGCCTGGGGTGCCGGTTTCGACCGCCACGGCGGCGGCTACGCCCTCGGGCTGGAGGGGGCGCATTCGGCTCCCCGGATCCTGCACATCGGCGGGGACCGGACCGGGGAGGGCCTCTCCCGGGCGCTGATCAACCGGATCACGGCGCTGGCCGCCGCGGGGCGGATCACGGTCCGCACGCACACCGCCGTGCGCCGGCTGCACACCGCCGGCGGGCGC
>NZ_JBHTML010000152.1:0-9897 GCF_042679445.1 Arthrobacter sp. GCM10027362 | reverse complement strand
AGCCGGCTGCGGGCCTCGGCGGCCGGAGCCCTGCGGACGGCGGAGGAGCTCGGCCGGGCCTTCCCGGGCGTGGCAGTGGTCTCCTCGGCGGGCGAGCACATCAAGGACACCGTGGGATCCGGTCCGGCCTTGGTGGTGGCCACCCCCGGCGCCGAACCGGTGGCCGCGGCCGGCTACGCGGCAGCGCTGCTGCTGGACGGCAACGCGATGCTCAGCCGGGAATCGCTGCGTGCCTCCGAGGAAACGCTGCGGCGCTGGTTCGGCGCCGCCTCGCTGGTGCATCCGGCCACCGAGGGCGGGATCGTGGTCGTCACCGCCGACAGCGACGCCGTCGTCGGGTCCTTGGTGCGCTGGGATCCGGCCGGTGCGGCGGCCCGGGAACTGGACCTGCGCCGCGAGCTGCAGCTGCCCCCGGCGGTGCGGATCGCCGCCCTGACCGGCAGCCAGGCCGGCATCGAACTGTTCCTGCAGGACCTGCAGCTGCCGCCGGTGCGGCTGGTGGGACCGGTCCCGCTGCCGGGCCCGGCAGCGGAGGGACAGCCGGCGCACCGGCTGCTGATCTTCTTCGGCTACCGGGAGGCCGCCGCCGTGACCGCGGCGCTGCGCACCCGCAAGGCTGCGCTCTCGGCCAAAAGGACCCCGGATCCGGTGCAGGTCCGCCTCGACGGGCTGGATCTGATCTAGCCCCAGTACCGTTTGGCCGGGCCTGCTGCCGGCTTCTCCGCCTGTCGCGGCCCGGCGGCCGTGTCGAACCCGGACGACAGTGCTTCCTCTGGACCGCAACCTTATTGGTAGGTAGCGTTGCACCATGCGGGGCAAGGGCAACGCGAAGGCAGCGGCAACGGGTGCCGGACATGACGCGGCGACGCGTCCGTCATCTGGCCGGCGTTGGATCCGCAGTGCCGCACCCGGCATCGCCGGGCCCGCGCGCCGCTTGCTGCAGGCCTACCAAACCGAGTATGCGATCTACGGCACCGTCCTTGTGAGCGCCCTGATCGCCATCGGCTGGGAGTACAACACCGACCTGGAAGTGTTCTTGTTCACCCTGGGAACGGTGGGCGTCTTCTGGCTGGCCCACATCTACTCCGGCGTGGTTGCAGGCAGCCTCTCGACGGAGCATCGCGGAAAGGCAATCTGGACGGCGGTGCTGGCGTCCGCCCGGCATTCCATGGGCATGGTGCTTGCGATGCTCCTGCCGGCCGTCTTCCTGCTGCTGGCGGCTGCGGGTGTGCTTGACGAGTATGTTGCCTACTACATCGCCCTGTGGGTCGGGGTCGTCATTCTCGCGGTGCTGGGATACGCCAATGCCGCCAGGCGCGGCAGCCATTGGCCCCTGCGCCTGCTCAGCGCGGCCACCACGTCGGTCCTGGGCCTGGGCATCATCTCGCTCAGCGCGCTCGTGCATTGACAGCCGCCGTCCGGCCCGGAAATCAGGTGCGGGCCGAGCGCAGCCGCAGCACCTCTTCGGCGGCCTCCAGCAGCTGGGCTGCGGAGGTGTCCCAGTCGTAGCCGGCGGCGCGCAGCACCCCGTCCACGGAGGCCCGGCGCCAGCGGGCGTCGGCCTCGAGCTCGCCGACGGCCGCGGCGAAGGCGGCCGGGTCCAGCGGGTCCACATGCAGCGCGGCCCCGCCGGCCACCTCGCGGAAGATCGGGATGTCGCTGGCGATCACGGGCGTGCCGGCGGCCATGGCCTCGATCAGCGGCAGCCCGTAGCCTTCGTCCCGGGACAGGGTGACCAGCGCCGTGGTGCTGCGCAGCAGGTCACGGTACTTTTCCTCGGACACCCCCCGGTGGAAGACGAGCTGCTGCGGATCCCGCGCCAGGGCGGTGAACTCGGCCCGCCGCTGCTCGGCGATCGGGCTGAGCAGGTGCAGTTCGTAGCCGGGCAGCTGCGCCATGGCCGCGACCAGGGTTTCGACGTTCTTGTAGGGCATGAAGGATCCCATGTACAGCAGGGTCTTCTCCCGCGGCCCGGCCGGGTCGCGCGGCGGGCCCTGCGGCACCGAGGCGTTGGAGACGATCCGCAGCGGGCGCCGGGTCAGCCGGGCCTGCTGCATCAGGGAGCGGGTGGTGGCGCTGACCGTGGCGACGACGTCGGCCCGGTTCAGCAGCAGCCGCTGGGGCCAGTAGGCCTTGTGGTACAGGCGCCAGAGCAGCTGCACCGGCCTGGGCAGGAAGCCCGGGGGCTTCGGATGCCGGTAGTAGATCAAATCGTGCAGGGTCAGGATCAGCCCGTAGCGGCGGCCGAAACTGCCCATCGTCTGCATCGGGCAGAACACCACGTCCGCCCCGAGCCTGTTCACCTCGCGCGCCACGAACAGTTCGGCCGGGGAGAGCGGGCTGTTGATCTTCACCCACGGCACGTCCGGCAGCCAGGCAAGCTGGCGTTCGTCCGAGATCAGCATGGTGACGTCGGCCCGCCTGGCGGCGGCCTCGATCAGGTTCGCGCCGTAGCGGCTGATACCGTCCAGCTGGTCGGTGCGGGTAAAGCGGGCATCCATTACCAGTTTCATGCGCCCGGCTCCCCGGCCAAGGCAGCGGCGAAGCCGGCCACCAGCAAGGCGGCCGCGGCAGGTGCCTCGTAGTGGATCAGATGTCCCACGTCCTCGATAAACTCCAGCCGCGCCTGCGGGATCATTGCTGCCATCCGCCGCTGGCTGGCCACCGAGCCGAGGTCGTCCTTGACGCCGGCGATGAGCAGCACCGGCATCCCGAGCCGGGAAGCGACCTGGCCGACGTCGTCCGAAATCGAGGCCTGGAAGGCCTCCAGCACCACCTCCCGGTTGGCGAAGGCGCTGAAGTAGCGGTAGTGCTGGTCGTGGATGAACCGGCGCAGGCCCGGATCCCTGGTCTTGGCCATCATCCCGGACATCGCCCGCACGATCAGCGGATGGCGCAGCAGCCACAGTCCGGCCCGCGCCGGCAGCTTCGCGGCCAGTACATAGTAGGCTTCCGCCAGCCGCGAGGCCGCTGCCCGGGAGCCCCGCAGCGCGGGTTCGCTGATTGGGTTCACCAGCACCAGGGCGCGGAAGGCCTCCGGGGTGGCAGCCAGCAGCCGGGCCGCGATGATGGAGCCGAAGGAGTGGCCCAGCAGGAGGGTCTGCGGGCCCAGGCCCGCGGCGGCGGCGAAGTCCTGGAGGAAACGCACGTAACCGTCGACGTCGTGCCGGCCGCGGGCGAAGGGGGCGGACTCGCCGAAGCCGGGCAGGTCCGGGACCAGCACTCGGAAGTCCGGCAGTGCGGCCGCCAGCAGTTCCAGTCCGTGGTGGTCGCCGCGGAACCCGTGCACCATGAGCAGGGTGGCGGCGCCGGGGCCGGTCTCGGCCGGGTATTCCCAGTAGCTGACGTTGCCGTGCGGGAAGGACAGGACATGGCGGAGCGCGCGCTCCTGCACCGAAGGCACCGGTCAGTTCACCTCGTCCGGATCCTTGCCGATCCGGCCGTTGCGCTCCAGCCCGGCCATCCGCTGCATCGCCTCCTCGTCCAGGCTGAACCCGCGCAGGTCGAAGTTTTCCCGGATCCGCGCCGCCGAGCTCGCCTTGGGGATGACGATATTGCCCAGCTGCAGGTGCCAGCGCAGGGTGACCTGCGCCGGGGTGCGGCCCAGCCGGCGGGCCAGGTCCTGCACCACCGGGTCGGCCAGCACGGCGCCGCGGCCCAGCGGGCTCCACGCCTCGGTGCGGATGCCGTGCCGGTCGTGGAAGGCGCGCAGTTCGGCCTGCTGCAGCCACGGGTGCAGCTCGACCTGGTTCACCGCCGGAACCACCTCGGTGGCGTCCAGCAACTGCTCCAGGTGGTGGACCTTGAAGTTGGAGACGCCGATGGCCCGGACCCGGCCCTCGTGGTAGAGCCGCTCGAGGGCGCGGTAGGTCTCGATGAACTTGCCGCGCCGCGGCTGCGGCCAGTGGATCAGGTACAGGTCCACGTAATCCAGGGCCAGTTCCTTGAGCGAATGGTCGTAGGCGCGCAGGGTGGCGTCGAAGCCGTGGGAGTCGTTCCAGACCTTGGTGGTAATGAAGATGTCCTCGCGGCTGGCTTCCGACTCCTCCGAGGTGAACCGGTGTACGGCCTGGCCCACGCCGGCCTCGTTGGCGTACAGCGCTGCGGTGTCCAGGTGGCGGTAGCCCGCGTCCAGGGCCAGGGTGCACAGCGACGCGGCATCCACCGGTGGGACCTTGTACAGCCCGAAGCCGATCCGGTCCATCAGCACGCCGTTGTTGAGCGGCACCTTCTCAGATCGCATAGGAAAGACTCTATCGGGCTTTGGCCCGATCTTTGCCCCATCCTGCCCCCATCCTCGCGGCAGCGCCTGCCGAGGTCCCCGATCCTCGCTTCGTCCGGACCGGGGCCCCGGCAGGTAGGCTTGCGCCCATGCCGGATTTCGTCATCTCCATCGACCAGGGCACCACCTCCACCCGCGCCATCGTCTTCGACCACGGCGGCCGGGCAGTGGCGGCCGGGCAGAAGGAGCACCGGCAGATCCTGCCGCGGCCGGGCTGGGTTGAACACAACCCGGCCGAGATCTGGGACAACGTGCGCGAGGTGGTGGGTGTGGCGCTGTCCCGGGCCGGCCTGACCCGGCACGACATCGCCGCCGTCGGACTGACCAACCAGCGTGAAACCACCGTGGTCTGGGACCGGCACACCGGTGAGCCGGTGTGCAATGCCATCGTCTGGCAGGACGTGCGCACCCAGCAGCTCTGCGACGAGTTGGCGGCCGACGAAGGACCGGACCGCTTCAAGGCCGCGACCGGGCTGCCGCTCTCGCCGTATTTTTCCGGCACCAAGCTGAGGTGGATCCTGGACAACGTGCCGGGGACGCGGGCGCGGGCGGAGGACGGGGACCTGCTGTTCGGCACCATGGACACCTGGGTGCTGTGGAACCTGACCGGCGGGCCCGACGGCGGCGTGCACGCCACGGATGTGACCAATGCGTCCCGGACCCTGTTCATGGACCTGCGGACACTGCAGTGGGACGAGTCGATCCTGGCCGCCTTTGGCGTGCCGGTGGAGATGCTGCCGGCCATCCGCTCCTCGGCCGAGGTCTATGGTCCGGTGCACGGTTCGCAGCTGCTGCGGATGGTCCCGGTAGCGGGCATCCTCGGCGACCAGCAGGCGGCCACCTTCGGCCAGGCCGCATTCGGGCGCGGAGCGGCCAAGAACACGTACGGGACCGGATGCTTCGTCGTCGTCAATACCGGCGGGGACATCGTCAGCTCCAGCAACGGCCTGCTGACCACCGTCGCCTACCGGATCGGCAGCCAGCCGCCGCAATATGCGCTGGAAGGATCCATTGCCGTCGCCGGCTCGCTCATCCAATGGCTGCGGGACAACCTGGGCATCGTGGGGTCGGCCGCCGAAGCGGAGGCCCTGGCCGCCACCGTGCCGGACAGCGGCGGAGCCTACTTCGTGCCGGCGTTCTCGGGCCTGTTCGCACCGTACTGGCGGCCCGAGGCCCGCGGGGCGCTGGTCGGGCTGACCCGCTTCGTGACCAAGGCCCACATTGCCCGCGCCGCGCTGGAGGCCACGGCGTTCCAGACCCGCGAGGTCCTGGACGCGGTCAACGCCGACGCGCCGGTGCCGCTGCGCGAGCTCAGGGTCGACGGCGGCATGGTCGCCAATGACGCGCTGATGCAGTTCCAGGCCGACATCCTCGGCGTGCCGGTGGTCCGGCCGAAGGTGGCCGAAACGACGGCGCTGGGCGCGGCCTATGCGGCCGGGCTCGCCGCCGGCTACTGGTCGGGGACTGGGGAACTGGCCGCCAACTGGGCCGAGGACAAGCGCTGGGTGCCGCGGCTGGAGCCTGCCGAACGGGAGCGCCGGCTGCGGCTGTGGAAGAAGGCGGTCACCCGGACCTTCGACTGGGTGGACGCCGACGTGCGTTGACATCCCCGGCCTGAAGGCCGGGGCGCTGCGCCGCAGCCGATGGCGGCGGGTGCCGGATCGACGCGGGGACTGGGGTAGAGTAGTGCCATGTTTGCCCTTTCGCTGAGCTAGCCGCATCCTGAGGCAGGTTCCGGCTCCCACCGGCATGGCCGACCCGCACGACGTGCTGCGGCCGCCCCTCGATGCGGAGGGGCTTTTGTGTGTCTGAGGCAAAGCAGCAACCTGGCAGCAAGTTAGACCCAAGGGGACGAGGCAAGTCAACGTGAGTACGCAGTCTGGGATCGGGCAGAGCGAGTACAGTTTCCCGGCGATGGAGGCCAAGTGGCCGGCCGTGTGGGAAGAGCTCGGGGTGTTCACGCCGGCCGACGACGGTTCCAGGGAACGCCGCTACGTCCTGGACATGTTCCCGTATCCCTCCGGCGACCTGCACATGGGCCACGCCGAAGCCTTCGCCATGGGCGACGTCGTCGCCCGCTACTGGCGCCTGAAGGGTTACGACGTGCTGCACCCGATCGGCTGGGACTCCTTCGGCCTGCCGGCGGAGAACGCCGCAATCAAGCGCAATGCCCATCCCAGCGAGTGGACCTACGCCAACATCGAAACCCAGGCCGCGTCCTTCAAGCGCTACGCGATCAGCGCCGACTGGTCCCGCCGGCTGCACACCTCCGATCCGGAGTATTACCGCTGGACCCAGTGGCTGTTCCTGCGCTTCTATGAGCGCGGGCTGGCCTACCGCAAGAACTCGCCGGTCAACTGGTGCCCGAAGGACCTGACCGTGCTGGCCAACGAACAGGTGGTCAACGGGGCGTGCGAACGTTGCGGCACGCCGGTGACCAAGAAGAGCCTGAACCAGTGGTACTTCAGGATCACCGAGTACGCGGACCGGCTGCTCGAGGACATGGAGGAGCTCAAGGGCCACTGGCCCGAGCGCGTGCTGGCCATGCAGCGCAACTGGATCGGCCGCTCCGAGGGTGCGCACGTCAACTTCGTGATCGAGGCCGCGGACGGTGTGCCCGCCCGCGAGGTCACGGTCTTCACCACCCGTCCGGACACCCTGCACGGGGCCACCTTCTTCGTGGTCGCCGCGGACGCCCACCTGGCCCTGGACCTGGTCACCCCGGAGCAGCACGATGCGCTGATGGAGTACCGGGAAAAGGTCAAGGCGCTCTCCGATATCGAGCGCCAGTCCACCGAGCGGGAGAAGACCGGCGTCTTCCTGGGCCGCTACGCCGTCAACCCGCTCAACGGCGAGAAGCTGCCGGTCTGGGCCGCGGACTATGTGCTGGCGGACTACGGCACCGGCGCCATCATGGCCGTGCCCGCGCACGACCAGCGCGACCTGGACTTCGCCCGGGCCTTCGGCCTGCCGGTGCGCGCGGTGGTGGACACCGGCGAGGAGGATCCGGCGGTGACCGGGATCGCCACCGCCGGTGAGGGCACGTTGACCAACTCCGGCGAGCTCAACGGCCTGTCCAAGGCCAAGGGAATCGCCCGCGCGATCGAACTGGTCGAGGCGGCCGGCACCGGTGAGCGTGCGGTCAACTACCGGCTGCGGGACTGGCTGCTGTCCCGCCAGCGGTTCTGGGGTGCCCCGATCCCGATCATCCACTGCGCCGAATGCGGCGAGGTGCCGGTGCCGGACGACCAGCTGCCGGTGAGGCTGCCCGAAGACCTGCGCGGCGAGGCGCTGGCGCCCAAGGGCACCTCGCCGCTGGCGGCCGCCGCGGACTGGGTCAACGTCTCCTGCCCCAGCTGCGGCCGTGCCGCCATGCGCGACACGGACACCATGGACACCTTCGTGGATTCGTCCTGGTACTACCTGCGCTTCGCTTCCCCGCAGTACACCGAAGGCCCGTTCGATGTCGAGGCGGTCAAGCGGTGGCTGCCGGTGGGCCAGTACGTCGGCGGCGTCGAACACGCCATCCTGCACCTGCTTTACAGCCGCTTCTTCACCAAGGTCCTGCAGGACATGGGACTGGTGGACTTCGACGAGCCGTTCGCGGCGCTGCTGAACCAGGGCCAGGTGCTCAACGGCGGCAAGGCCATGAGCAAGTCGCTGGGCAATGGCGTGGACCTGGGCGAGCAGCTGGACAAGTTCGGCGTGGACGCGGTGCGTCTGACGATGGTCTTCGCTTCCCCGCCGGAGGACGACGTCGACTGGGCCGATGTCTCGCCGTCCGGCTCGGCGAAGTTCCTGGCCCGTGCCTGGCGCCTTGGCCAGGACATCACCTCGCCGGTGGGCGCGGATCCGGCCGCGGGGGACCGGGCCTTGCGCGCGGTCACCCACCGCACTGTCGCGGATGCGCAGGAGCTGCTCGACGCCCACAAGTTCAACGTCGTCATCGCGCGCCTGATGGAGCTGGTCAACGCCACCCGCAAGGCGATCGACTCCGGTGCCGGCGGCGCCGATCCGGCCGCGCGCGAGGCCGCGGAGGCCGTGGCGATCATCCTGAGCCTCTTCGCCCCCTACACCGCCGAGGACCTCTGGGCGGCGCTGGGCCATGAGCCCTCCGTGGCCGCGGCAGCCTGGCCGGCGGTGGAGCAGGACCTGCTGGTGCAGGCCACCGTGACCGCCGTCGTGCAGGTCCAGGGCAAGGTCCGGGACCGCCTCCAGGTGCCCGCCGACATCAGCGAGGAGGACCTGAAGGCCCTGGCCCTCCAGTCCGAGCAGGTGGCCCGGACGCTGGACGGGCGCGGCATCCGCACGGTGATTGTCCGTGCGCCGAAACTGGTCAACGTCGTCCCCGCCTGAGGTCCGGCCTGTGTCCTGGCTTGAGGAGTTGCTGCAGCGCTCCCGCCGGCTGCTGCACGTCCCGGCGCATCGCCACCTGCCGCCGCGGCCGCGCGTGGCCGTCGTGACCGATTCCGCGGCGGCGCTGCCAGCCGAATGGGTGGCGCAGCCGGACACCGCGGACTGGCTGCGGATCGTGCCGATGCCGGTGATGGTCTCCGGACAGATCTACGGCGAAGGCGTCGACGACGTCCGCGCGGTGCTCTCCGTGGGTCTGGCCGAGGGCACGGATATCAAGACCTCCCGGCCGTCCCCGGGGCTCTTCCGGCGCACCTACGCGGAGCTGGAGGGGCTCGGCTTTGACGCCATTGTGTCCGTACACATTTCGGCCGAACTGTCCGGGACCGTCGAGGCCGCCGGGCTCGCGGCCGCCGGCGTCGGGATTCCGGTGGAGGTGGTCGATACCCGCACGGTGGCCATGTGCGAGGGCTTCGCCGTCATTGCCGCCGTGCTGGCCGCGCAGGCAGGTGCCGGGGTGAAGGACGTGGCCGCCCGTGCCCGTGCCGCCGCCGGAGCCTGTGACGTTGTCTTCTACGTGCCCAACCTGGAGCAGCTGCGCCGCGGCGGGCGGGTCGGAGCGGCAGCGGGATTGCTGGGTTCGCTGCTGGCGATCAAGCCGCTGCTCGAAGTCCGTGACGGCCGGATCGTTCCGTTGGAGCGGGTCCGTACCGCGGCCAAGGCCCAGGCCCGGCTCCAGCAGCTGGTCCTCCGCCGGATCGAACGGCTGGAGTATTCACCGCAGCTGGCCGTGCACTACTTCGGCAACCAGGCGGAGGCCGACGAGCTGGCCCGGCGGATGTCCGCCCATGTCGGCGGTCCCGTACTGGTGACACCGGTGCCGTCGGTACTGGCCGCCCACACCGGGCTGGGCGTGCTCGGGGTGGTGATCGGGCCGGAGCTGCCGGCTGCATCCTGACCTCCACAGGCAGGCCACAGCCCGGTACCGTCCCCGGCGGCGCCCGGCGGCGGCGGTGCCGCCGCCCGAGGTCCTAGCGTGGAGGCATGGGCCGCCACCGCTGGGCAACAGAGTCCGCAACCAGCAGTACCAGCCGCACTGGTGTGCGGGTGAGGTTCCGGATTGCTGCAGGAGCCGCGGTGGTGGTGGCCGGTGCTGCTTTGGGCACGGGCATCGCCCGTGTTGCCGGGGCGGACCTGGACCGCGACGTCGCCCAGGTGGCCAGCGTGCCGCTGGCCCCGCCGGCCTCGCCACCGGCCCCGCG
>NZ_JBHTML010000151.1:0-10091 GCF_042679445.1 Arthrobacter sp. GCM10027362 | reverse complement strand
GCCGCTGGTGCACCTGGCCGGGGACTTCGCCGTGCGCGGGGTCCGGCTGCCGGACCGGCAGGCCGGCAGGTACTACCTGGTGTTGCGCGGGGCCGGGCGGATCCATGCGCGGGCGCTGGTCTGCGGCGGCCTCGACGGACCGGCCGATGAATTCGGGGACGGCCCGGGCAACTATGCGGCCGCCTCCTTCAGCACGCCGCACAAGGGCGGCGTCGATGTTTCCGGGCTCCCGCCGGGGCGGTACGACGTCGCGGTGACGCTCAGCTGCGCAGGCGCCCTGTACACGGTGCCTGCCGGCAAGACGGTGCAGATCAGGGTGGACGCGGCGGGGGCAGCGTCCGCGAGCATCCGCGACTCGCTGACCGTCCCCGTGGCGCCGGGGCTCCGCAGGGTGCCGGTGCGGCACCTCGGGGGCAAAATCCAGCGCAGTCTCAGGCGCCGCCTGTCCCGGCTGCTGCCCCGGCGACGGGGCCGGCGCCCGGTAGCTTTTTCCCAGGTTCCGGGAGGAAGATGTTGTCTGCCCGGTGACCCGAGGAGGCGCAGTGTCCTCGCAGCAGCATCCCATCCGGCGCCGCGCCGCGCTGGGCCTGGTCTTGGTCTCGGTGCCGCCTGCCCTTTGGTGGGCCGTCCGGGGCCAGGGCCCTGCCTCCGCTCCGTGCGTCCCGCCCGGCCGGGCCCGTGCGGCCTCGATGGCCTGCTGGGGTTCCTCGACGGTGGCGGAAATGTCCGAATACATGAGGAACACCGCCGCCGGCTATGGTCTGCGGTACTTCAACGGCGGGGCCGGAGGCCAGACCGCCGAGCAGATCCTGGCCCGGCTGGGTTCCCGGCCCGCGCGCATGGACAGCGCCGTCATACCGTCCTCCGGCTCGGTTGTCCTGTCCACCCCCTCGATGAGCGCCAGGGGCGCCGCCCCGTTCGGCGCTGACGGTTCGCTCGCCGGGATCCCGGGGACGCTGTCGAAGGCCCCGGGCGCGCAGCCCGGCTACAGCTTCAGGCGGCACCACGCCGGCAAGCCCCGGAGGATCGCCGAGGGCACCGAGTTCCTTCCCAGCAAGGGCGCGGAGTTCCGGGCGGGGATCAATCATCTGAACATCGGCAAGAACAACCTCACCGGGGCCCCCTGGGCCACCCACGATCCGGACGCCATTCTGGAATGGACCCATGCGGCCCACGACTGGCTTGCGGCCGCCGGCCGGCAGATCCTGGTCTGGGGGTACTTCGTCAACACGGGCATACCCGCATCATCCCCGGTCCGTGACCGGATCTCCCACGTCAACCGGGCCCTGCAGGAACGCTACGGGAGATGCTTCGTGGATCTGGCAGGCCTGGTGACAGACCTCGGCGCCTGGGCCCGGACCGGCCTCCACCCCACGTGGGCGGACCTGCAGCAGCAGGCGCTCGGCAACATGCCGCCCAGCCTGTCCCGGAACAGCGCGCACCTGAACGCACGCGGGTATCAGGCGTTGCGCGAGGTCATCGACGGCAGGCTCCGCGAACTGAACTGGGCCCCCTCGCCCGGAAAATTGGTCACTTGATGCCGCCCAAATGGAAATATTGGGCGGCAGCCAGTGACCAATTCAGGTGTTGAGGCATCCGCAGCACGGTTTTCCGGGGGCTGCCCGGCCAAGGGCAGGTCCCGGCGGCCGGTCAGCGGTGTGCCAGCGCCTGAACGACGTGCTGACGCAGGTACGGGGCCATGGTCCGGGCGTACGCGGTGGTCATGTGCGAGCCGTCGAAATAGGTCACCAGGCCCCCGTTCACGCCGTAGCACGCGTCGTCGCGGCAAATGTACCTGGTCAGGTCGGCAACCTTGACCCGGGTCGAGTGCAGGTCCTCGGCGGCCTTGACGAGCGGGTCGGGTTTGAGCCATTCCTCCCTGCTCCCCGAGCACTGCGCCGGATCGTCCGCGTTCTCGGCAACGCAGTCCGGAATCGACTGGATGAACGGTTTGGGATACGGAGTGTCGCGCAGCACCAGGAGGTTGGTCCCGCTCTCTTCCCACCTGGCCAGGTAGCTCCCGTACCCGCGGACTGCGAGATCGAACTGCTCGGCGTCGGAGTTGGCGCCTTTGACCGGGATGGTCAGCTCGGTGGTAATCACCAGGTCGTATTTGTCCCCCTGGGTGGACTCCTGGGCCCATTGTCCGAGCTCGCGGCAGCCCCGGGTTTTTTGCTCGGTGTCGAACACCACCGCAGCATCCGTGTAGGTGCAGGCGCTGGCCAGATAGGTGGTAATTGTCCAGCCGTTGGTCTCGGCCAGGCTCTCCAGCGCCGGCAACCAGTGTCCCGCATGCGAATTTCCGACCAGGGCCACCTGCGTCGGTCCCTCACCGTAGGTGCAGGTGCGGCGGGTGTCGAACGGCGGGGAGTTCCAGCAGTTGTCCTTGTAGGCTGCCGGTTTGTCCTTCTTCGCCAATTCCGGATCCATCTGGAGCCCGCGGTCCGCGGCGCACTCCCCGTTCGCGAGCGCCGCCGCGCCCAGGCAGGAATCTTCGGACGACATCAACGCCGACAAATTCCGGGCGGCGTCGCGGGAGCGGTAGCTCGCCTCGGCGATCTGCAGGGAGCCTACGGCCGCCAGCACCACCATTCCGACCGCAGCGAACCGGTACGTCCGCCGCAAGCCGAGCGAACTCCTTTTGAACCGGAACCTGTCCTCCACGTACTTCTTGGACAGGCCGGCCAGCACCAGGGCAAGGGCCACCAGGCAGCTCTTGTCGATCCAGCCCAGTTCTCCCCCGCTGACGTAGGGCATCAGCACCAGCAACGGCCAGTGCCACAAATACAGCGAATAGGAAACTTCACCCAGCCACTGCATCGGCTTCGTCCCGAGGACGCGGACCGGCGCAGCCCGTCCCCCGGCAGCTGCCAGGATCACCAGTGCGGTGCCGCCGGCCGGCAACAGCGCCGCATACCCGGGAAATGCCGTCGCCGCGGTGAAGGTGAACCCGGCCAGCAGAACCGCGGCCAGGCCCGTCCAGGCCACCGCCGCCGCTGCGGCGCCGGTCAGTCGCCGGGCCGTCCACGGAGCCAGCACGGCCACCAGGCCGCCGAGTGCCAGTTCCCACACCCGGGTCGGGGTCACGAAGTAGGCCATGGCCGGCTCCGCCCGGGTAAGCGCCACCGAGACCGCCAGGGAGACTGCCGCCACGGCGGCCATGGTCCAGCCGGCCGAGGTGGCTGCCTTCCACCCTTTCTTCGCGGCAAACCACGCCACCGCCATGGCAACCAGCGGCCAGAAGATATAGAACTGCTCCTCGACCGACAGGGACCAGAAGTGTTGGGTTGGCGACGGCAGGTTTTCGGCGGCCAGGTAGTCCACCGCGCTGTTCGCGAGCACCCAATTCTGCACGTACAGTGCGGAGGCAATGATTTCGGCCGCGGTGGCCTCCCACTGCGTGGGAGGGGCAACAAGGCGTGCAACCACGGCGGTGACGGCGAGCACCACAAACGCCGCGGGAAGCAGCCTGCGGATCCGGCGGGCCCAGAACTCCGCCAGGTCACGGCCCGACCGCGGCGGCTTCTTCAGCAGGTGCGAGGTGATGAGGAAGCCGGAAATAACGAAGAAGACGTCAACGCCGACAAATCCGCCGGCCAGGCTTTGCGGCCAGAAGTGGTAGACAACCACCAGCGCCACGGCGACGGCGCGAAGTCCCTGGATGTCCAGCCGGAATCCTCCGACGGCGACCTCGTGACTGCGGCCCGAGGGCCCTGGACGTCCTTTCGCGCGGAGAATGGGCGATCACCTGCTTATCGGTACTGGAAGAGACAAAGCGCAGTGACCAACTCTACCGGGCGGCCGCCCCCGGCCCCGGCATCGACCAGCGGCCGGGTTGATTGGCCATCCCTGCCGGCGAGCACGCCGGAAGGCAGCCGGAATCGGGACAGAAGGCGACGCCGGCCCCGGCGGCCCGCTTCCGCTCGGCGAGGCCCCCGGGCTCAGCGGCATCGCCCTTCGCCAGGAACCGGCCGGCGGACGGTTCCCCCGCTTTGCGGAACGGCAGTGCACTTTCTCCGAAAAAGGCGGCGCCTACTGACCGGTTCCTGAAGGCATCTACTGACCGCTTTTTGACGAGGGAGGGGTCAGCCGTTCCACTCGGGCGAGCGCACCAGGATGCAGCCGGAATCGGGGCAGAAGACGATGTCGTCCTCGGCCGCCTGCCTCAGCTCGGCGAGGTCCCCCGGGCTCAGCTGCATCCCCGATCCTTCGGACTTGCCATGGAACAGCCGGGCGGCGCCGATGCCGCGCTGGGCCAGGGTCTTCTCGTAGATCGCCAGCAGTCCGGCATCGAACGTCGCCGCCAGCTCCTTGCGCCGGGCGGACACCTCCGCCTTTTCCGCCTCGATGGCGGCCAGCTGCTCGTCACGGATCTTCTCCAGCCCGCCCAGCTCCTCGCGCAGCGCATCGCTGGCCTGCCGGACCTGTTCCTGCCGGGCCGTGGCCTCCTCCAGACGCTCCATGACCTCCAGCTCCACGTCCTCGAGGTCGGAGCGCCGCTTGCCCAGGGACTCCAGCTCGTGCTGCAGCGCGGTCAGGTCCTTGGCCGTGCCCGTACCGCTGTCCAGGCGCCGCTGGTCCCGCTCGATCCGGCCCTGGACCGTTTCCACCTCCGTCTCCGCGCGCTTCAGGTCGCGCTCGGCGTCGGCTACCTCGAGGTTGACGGCCGCCAGGTCGCGGTCCACCGCCCGCAGCTTCTCCTGCAGCGCCTCGATGTCCGCGTTCTTGGCCGCAGCGGCGGCGCGGCGGGTCAGCTGCACCATCTTGCTGTCCAGTGCCTGAAGGTCAAGCAGTCGCAGCTGTTCGGATGCCGGTGCCTTGGCCATAGGTCCCCTTAGTGTCCCGGGTGTGGTCGCCGAACTGAAGTTCCGCGTCGTCCCAGCCTACCGCGCGGGTGTGCGGATCAGGCCGGGGTCAGAATGAAGTCCCAAGGATCCGTGTTGATGCCGCTGACGCGGATTTCGACGTCGTATCCCTGGTCCGCAAGCACGTTCTCCAGCGCCGCGGCGGCAGGGGTGAGCCAGAGCCACTCGCTGCCAAAGTGCGACACATCGATCAGGTAGGGCCGGCCGTCCACCGCGGCCTCGCGCGCTTCCGATGCCGGATGGTGGCGCAGGTCCGCCGTGACATAGACATCCGCCCGGGCCTCCCGGACGGCGTCGAAGAGGGAATCCCCGGCCCCGCCGCAGACGGCGACCGTGCGGACCAGGGCGTCCCGGCTGCCCGCGACCTTGACGCCGCCGGCCACGGCCGGCATCAGGCTGAATACGGTCTCGGCGAAGGTGCCGAGCGTGGTCGCCTCGCCCAGTTCGCCGACCCGGCCGATGCCCTCCTCGGGCAGGCCGTTGGCCGACGGCGCCAGCGGCTTGACGTGCTGCAGCCCGAGGGCATCCGCCAGCACGTCCGAAACGCCGCCGACGGCGCTGTCCCCGTTGGTGTGCACGGTCACCAGGGCGCAGCCTGCTTCGATCAACTGGTGGATGATATTGCCCTTGAAGCTGGAGGCCGCAACGGAGTTCACCGGCTTGAGCAGCAGCGGATGGTGCGTGACCAGCAGGTCCGCTCCCCACGCAATGGCTTCCTCGACGACCTCGGCGACCGGGTCCACCGCAAACAGGACCCGGCGCACCGGGGCATTGCTGCGTCCCACCACCGGGCCGACGGCGTCCCACTGCTCGGCGAGCGACTGTGGCCAGAGTTCCTCCACGGCCAGCAGGACCTCCCCGAGCACGGGCGTGGCTGGGGCAGCCTCGGTTCCCCCGCCGTCTTCCGGCACAGCGGTGTCCTCTTGCTCCGTGTTCGGCTTCATAGCTCCTTTTCTACCGCATGGCTGCGGAAAAGGCCTGAAGTTTACGTGACCGGGAACACTGGACGCGGCTGCAGCGGGAATCTTCCGCGCCGCTGCGGCATTGTTAAAGCCATGGAAACTTTTGTCTTGGCCGGCGGCTGCTTCTGGTGCCTGGATGCGGTCTACCGGAGAACCCGCGGCGTCACCGAGGTGGTCTCCGGCTACACGGGCGGCCACGTGGCCGACCCCGACTATGAGGCGGTCTGTTCCGGGACGACCGGCCATGCCGAGGCGGTGGCGGTGACCTTCGACGAGTCGGTGGTGCCCGGGGAGGTCATCCTGGGCATCTTCTTCACCTCGCACAACCCCACCACCCTGAACCGGCAGGGCTACGACATCGGCACGCAGTACCGCTCGGCCATGTTCTATGCGAGCGACGAGCAGAAGCAGGCCTTCGAGGAGGCCATCGCGCGGACCCAGCAGGACTGGGTCGATCCGATCGTCACCGAGGTCGTACCGCTGTCCGCGTTCCATCCGGCCGAGGAATACCACCAGAACTACTACGACAAGCACCCGTCCGCCGGGTACTGCCAGGTGATCATCAACCCCAAGCTGGCCAAGGCCCGGAAATATTACGCCGAATGGCTCACCGCCTGAGCCCCTTCATTACCACTGGGTAGGCTGGCAGGGGGCACGGACACAGCTGTGCGCACCCACATGTCCACTCCCATCCGCGATGGCCGCAAGGCCAAGTAAGGCAGGAAACATGGCACGCATTTACGACGACGTCACCCGGATCGTGGGACACACCCCCCTCGTGAGGCTGAACCGCCTGACCGAGGGCCTGCCCGCGCAGGTCGCCGTGAAGCTGGAGTTCTACAACCCTGCCAACAGCGTCAAGGACCGCATCGGCGTCGCCATCGTCGACGCCGCGGAGAAGGCCGGAGCGCTCAAGCCCGGCGGCACCATCGTCGAGGGCACCTCGGGCAACACCGGCATCGCCCTGGCCATGGTCGGGGCCGCCCGCGGCTACAAGGTCATCCTGACCATGCCCGAGACCATGTCCACCGAGCGCCGGGTCATGCTGCGCGCCTTCGGCGCCGAGATCGTCCTGACCCCCGGGTCCGAGGGCATGCGCGGGTCGGTGGAGAAGGCCAAGGAGATCGTCGCCACCACCGACAATGCCATCTGGGCCCAGCAGTTCGCCAACGAAGCCAACCCGGCCATCCACTACGCCACCACCGGCGCCGAGATCTGGGAAGACACGGATGGAGCCGTGGACATCCTGGTGGCCGGCATCGGCACCGGCGGCACCGTCACCGGCGCGGGCCGGTTCCTGAAGGAGAAAAAGCCCGAGCTGCAGATCGTCGCGGTGGAACCGGCCGACTCCCCCATCCTCACCGGCGGCGCCCCCGGCCCGCACAAGATCCAGGGCCTGGGCGCCAACTTCGTGCCCGAAATCCTGGACACGAACATCTACGACGAGGTGCTGGACGCGCCCACGGACGCCGCCGTCGCAGTCGCCCGCGATCTCGGGACCAGGGAAGGCATCCTGGGCGGCATCTCCTCCGGTGCCGCCGTCTGGGCTGCGCTGGAGGTGGCCAAGCGGCCGGAAAACGCAGGTAAGCTGATTGTGGCCGTGGTCCCGGACTTCGGGGAGCGCTACATCTCCACCATCCTGTACGACGACATCCGCGGCTAACCGCCAGGACCGCTGCAGTCCCACGACTGCCGCGGTTTGTTCGTACGATCAGGAAGATCACTGTGGGATTCATTGCGCGATTGCGTGAAGACCTCGAGGCCGCCCGGTCCCATGACCCGGCGGCCCGGGGTCATATTGAGAACTTTCTCGCCTATTCCGGGCTGCACGCGATCTGGGTGCACCGGCTGACCCACCGGATGTGGGCCAATCCCAGGCTGCGGCTGCCGGCCCGACTGCTCTCGCAGGCGGCCCGCTTCCTGACCGGCATCGAGATCCACCCCGGCGCCACCATCGGCCGGCGGTTCTTCATCGACCATGGCATGGGCGTGGTCATCGGCGAGACCGCCGAGATCGGCGAGGACGTGATGATCTACCACGGCGTCACCCTCGGCGGCCGCTCGCTGGCCAAGGTCAAGCGCCACCCGACCATCGGTGACCGCGTGGTCATCGGGGCCGGCGCCAAGGTGCTCGGCCCGGTGGTGATCGGCGCGGACAGCGCGATCGGCGCCAACGCCGTCGTCGTCAAGGACGCACCGCCGGAGTCCATCATCACCGGCGTGCCGGCCACCTTCCGCCACCGGGATCCGCAGCGCGAGACCAAGCCGGCCGTGGATCCGGCCGAGTACATCGACCCGGCAATGTGGATCTGAGCGCCGTTACCGGCTGATTGACCGGCATTTTGCGCCGAGGACAATTCAGAACGGGGATGCCTTTTGAAGGGAGCCTCGGATGTCCTGGCACATCGAAGGTACGTACTTCGAAAACTGTAATTGCGACATGATCTGCCCATGGACGCTGCCGCTTCCGCCGAGCAGGCCGAGGCGCTCGGAGCACTGTTCGGCGGGCAGCGGGGCGGGCCGATGGCGGGCATCGCTCCCCTGGCCGCCGGCAGGGCCGGCAGTTCGGCCGTCAATGTGTTCGGAATGAACTGGGACAATGCCGGGAAGAGCTCCTTCTCAGCCCCCTTTGCCTGGTCAGCGTAGGACGCCCCGACGCGCCTGGCTGGCCGCCCGCCCGCACCCGGGCCTGCTGGCGCTGATCGGCTTCGCCCTGCTGGCCTGGTTCCTCACCGTGCAGCTCGCGGCCGGGATGCCGCCGGGTCCCGGGGCCATGGGGCTGGGGCTGTCCGGCTTCCTGGCCGGCTGGGCGTTCATGATGACGGCGATGATGCTGCCGGTGCTGGCCCCGCTGCTGTTCGTGTACCTGCGGTCCATCCGCGCCGGGCGCAGCGGTGCGGTCAGGGCGGCCCGGACCGCACCGCTGCTGGCGGGCTACCTGCTCACCTGGACGGGCTTCGGCGTTCTCGCCTACGCAGCGGCGCTGCTGGGCGGCAGGCTGGCCGCGGAGGCACCGGCGGGCGCGCCCTGGGTCGGGGCCGGGCTGCTGGCGGCGGCGGGGATCTACCAGCTGACGCCGCTGAAGAACTTCTGCCTTCGGCACTGCCGCTCGCCGGTGGCGTTCCTGCTGCACGTTTCCGGCTACAAGGGGCCGCTGCGGGACGTGCGGGTGGGCCTGTACCACGGGTTCTACTGCGTTGGATGCTGCTGGGGGCTGATGCTGGTGCTCATCACCGTCGGGGTCATGAACCTGGCCTGGATGGCCGTCATTGCGGCCGCCGTGCTGGTGGAAAAGACCTGGCGGCACGGGATCGTGTTCAGCCGCGCCGCCGGTGCGGCGCTGATTGCCTTCGCCTGCTTCGTGCCGGCCTACCCCTGGCTGCTGCCCGGCCTGTACCAGGCCCCGGACATGATGATGTAGCCGCGGCTAGGTTTCCGGTGCCGTGCTGCTGCGGCGTTCCCGCCGCAGCGCGCGCACCCGCCAGACGGCCAGCACGGCCAGGGCAGCGACGACGACGGCGGCGGTAATGCCGCGTCCGGCGGCCCGGGCGACGGCTTCGTAGGAGTTCCCGGCCAGGTAGCCCAGGAGCACGAACCCGACGCCCCAGGCCAGGCCGCCGGCCGCGTTGAAGACCAGGAACCGCGGGTAGTGCATCCGCGAGGTCCCGGCCAGGGTGGGCATGACCGCGCGGAAGAACGCAACGAACCTGCCGAAGAACACGGCATAGCCGCCGTGCCGGTGCAGGAAGTCCTGTGCCTTCTTCAGCTTGGCCCGGCGCTTGTCCAGGACTTTGCCGTTGACGATCCTGGACCCGAAACGCTTGCCGAGTGCGTAGCCCACCGCGTCCCCGATGATCGCGGCCAGGACCACCAGGGCCATCATCGCCCACAGGTCCACGTGCCCGCGGCTGGCCACCACGCCGCCGAGCACCGCCGCCGTCTCACCGGGAATCACGAAGCCGACGAACAACGCGTCCTCGGCGAACACCAGCAGGCCCACGATGGCCAGGGCCAGGACCGGGTTGATGCCCAGGATGCCGTCAAGGATGCCGGTCACGGACATTGCCTCCTCGCGGTCTGCCTCCACCGGTGGTCTGCCGGCACCCCCTGTAGTCAATGATGCACGTGCCGGGGCGGCAAGTGAACGGTGCGGGTCCCGGACAGCCGGGGCCCGCACCGCCGCAGTCAGTGCGTGTCGACCGCTTCGACCTCGGTCTTGTCCCCGCCCCAGAGGGTGTGGAAGGTGCCCTCGGCGTCGATGCGC
>NZ_JBHTML010000150.1:0-10108 GCF_042679445.1 Arthrobacter sp. GCM10027362 | reverse complement strand
CCGGGACCAGGATGGTCTCGATGGAAACCGGCGCGTTCTTTTCCTTGGCAACAACTGCCCGAACTTTGTGAACCATGCTGTGGCGCGTCCCTTTCTGGGAATGGAGGTACTCAACGGGCCGGTGGGCCCTAGACGCCATCCTAGGAAAAGAAAAACCGGGTGTCACAATTTCCATAACACTTGTTATGGAAATTACGGCACCCGGCTCCGTTTCCGCACCGGGTGGCGCAGGGCACAATCGCCGGGTGCACCCGCGCCGTCGTAATACATCGTCACATGGGGGGCTTCAGACGCCCAGGCGCTCGCGGACCTCGGAGAGCGAGGGATTGGTGGCGCTGCTGCCGTCCGGGAAGAGCAGGGTGGGCACCGTCTGGTTGCCGCCGTTGATCTGCTCGACCAGTTCCGCCGTGCCGGGCACGTCTTCGATGTTGATCTCCTGGTAGCCGATGCCCTGGCTGTCCAGCTGGGACTTCAGCCGGCGGCAGTAACCGCACCAGGAGGTGGAGAACATGGTGATGGTGCCGGCTTCGGGGATGTACTGCAAGGGACGCTCCTTTGTTGATGACGTGTCGCCATCTGTAGAACACCTGCGGCGGCCAATCAATTCCGCGGCCGGGTTCCGGGCGCCTGCGGGCCGATGGCAGACTGGTCCCATGTGCGGACGATACGTAATGGCCCGGGCGGTGGGGGACCTGGTGGCTGCCACCGGGGCCGAGTACCCGGAGGACTTCGCGCTGCGGGAATCCTACAATGTGGCGCCCACCACCGATGTGCCGATCCTGCTGGAGCGGGTCGTCGAAGGGGAAATCCGCCGCCAGCTGCACATCGCCCGGTGGGGGCTGGTCCCGGGCTGGGCCAAGGATCCCTCGGTGGGGGCGCGCGCCTTTAACGCCCGGATCGAAACGGTTGCCGAGAAGCCCACCTTCCGCGCCGCACTGGGGGCCAGGCGGTGCGCGGTGCCGGTGGACGGCTACTACGAATGGAAGAAGCTGGGCCCGAGGTCCAAGCGCCCGTATTTCGTCCATCCCGCGGACGGTTCCCCGATCCTCTTCGCCGGGCTCTACGAGTGGTGGCAGGACCCGTCCAGGGCGGAGGGCGATCCGGAGCGGTGGCTGCTGACCACCACCGTGATCACCACCGCCGCCCCGCCGGCGGACAGCACCTCCCCGGTGCTGCGGGAACTGGCCTCGCTGCATGACCGGATGCCGGCGCCGATGGACCGGGACACGCTGGATGCCTGGCTGGACCCGACGGTAAAGGACGGCGCGGCGCTGGCCGAACTGGTCCGGGACCGTGCGTACGACGCCGCCTCCGGATGGATGCTGGACCCGGTCGGGGCCGCGGTGGGCAACGTACGCAACAATTCCCCGGAGCTGATCGTACCGCAGCCGGATCTGCTGGAGAGCTGAAGCTGCCGGCCGCTCAGCCGCCCGGGCCCAGCTGCACCGTGCCGTCTTCGGCGATAACCAGCCCCGGGTTGAAGACGATGTCCCAGCGGTAGCCGTCCGGGTCCGCGAAGCAGCCGCTGTAGCCACCCCAGGACTGGTACCTGCCGGCCGAGACGAGCCGGGCCCCGGCGTCGACCGCCTGCGCGATGGCCGCGTCCACCTCCATAGGGCTGTCCACGTTCTGGCCCAGGGATATCGGAATGCCGGGGCCGGCGTCCGGATGTCCCACGTCTCCGTACTCGCCGCGCATGCTCTCAACATTCCACAGCGCCAGGATCTGGCCGTGGGCGATCTGCAGGAAGAAGATCTCCCCGTCCTGTTCGAACAAAGGCTGCCAGCCCAGGCCGTCCACATAGAACCGGCGTGCGACGCGTACATCGCGCACGCCCAGGGTGATGGCGGTGACAAGAGGCTTCATGGCCCCGATCCTGCCACTGCCGCCGCCTCCCGGCTACCCCGATGGCCTGCCTGCCGGGCCGTTTTGGCCCCGGCGGGATTTATTGTCAGCGGCAGCCTTTAGGCTCCACACTGGATTCGAACATATATTCGAATAAGGTGAAAGGGTCACAGGCTCCGGCCGTGCGCCTGCAGCAGCTGCAGGACTGCGGGGAATCTGGCCCGCATTTTCCAAGGAAAGGCGGCTGGAACGTTGGGTGTTTTCAGTGAAGCGGTGGAGGTGGCCTGTTCCCCGGCGGGGCAGCCGGTCAGGCTGGTCTGGGGCGGCCGGACCTGGCGGATTGTGGCCGAGCCGGTGCGCTGGTACCAGCGCCGCAGCTGGTGGGCCGAGGAGGAGCGGGCCGAACCGGGCCGGGGAGCGGGGCTGGTGGACCACGAAATCTGGCGGGTCCAGGTGCGCCTCAGCGAGCGCTCGCAGATCAGGACCCTGGACCTTTCCCGGCAGGGCAACCCCGGACGCTGGCGCCTGATCAAGATTCATGACGCCGTCCAAAGCATGGGCGCCTGAGCAGGACAACAGCCGATGAGCTTCACGCACCTGCATGTTTCCTCCGCCTTCAGCGCCCACTACGGGGTTTCCTGGCCGGACGAGCTGGCGGAGGCGGCGGCCGCCTACGGGGCGGACGCCCTGGCCTGCACGGACCGGGACGGGCTGTACGGCACGGTCAAGCACATCCAGGCCTGTCTGGCGGCCGGGCTGGACCCGATCGTGGGCGTGGACCTTGCGGTGCGGGACGGGCAGGGACACGACGCCGGGCGGGTGGTGGTGCTGGCCCACGGGGGAAACAAGGGGCAGGGCTACCGCGCCCTGTGCCGGATGGTCTCGGACGCCCATGAAGGCACCGGACCGGAAAATCCCGGAGCCGCCCGGGGAAGCGGACGGAGCCGGCCCAAAGGAGCCCGCGGCCCCGGCATAACCCTGGACCGGCTGGCGGCGCGGGCCGCGGGAACGGGGGATGCGGCAGGCGAAGAAGGCGCCGCGGTGCTCACGGTGCTGCTCGGACCCTATTCGGATGTGGGGAAGGCGGGACGCGGCAGCCGCTACGCCGAGGCGCGCCGGCTGGCGGCACAGTGGAGTGCCGCGCTGCCGCCCGGGGCGCTGGTGGTGGAAGCCGTCAGCCACCTCAGCCCGCCCGGGGAGAACCTCAGCACCGCCCATGCCGTGCGGATGCTCAAGCTGTCCCGGGACCTGCACCTGCCCGCCGTCCTGACCAACGCGGTGCGTTACTGCCAGGAAGACGGTGCCGCCACCGCCGACGTGCTGGATTCCGCCCGCGCCCTGACCTCGCTGGCCCGGCTGCCGGACCTGCAGCCCAACGGCCAGGGCTGGCTGAAAGACGCGGACCGGATGCGTGCCCTGGCCCGGGAAATCTCCCGGACCGCGGGATGGGGCAACCGTGAAGCCGCGGCACTGCTGGCCGCCACCGAGACGGTGGCCGACCGCTGCCGGATGGATCCGCGCCGCGACATGGGATACCGCCGGCCGGTGGTGCCGGAAGCCGCGGTCATCGGCATCGGCCAGGAACCCGCCGTCGAACTGGCCCGCCGCTCCGAGGCCGGGATCGGCACCCGGTTCCCCGCCACCGGCGGGCGGGCCGGACGCCGGCTGCGGGACCGGCTGGACCACGAGCTGGCCATCATCACCCGGCTGGGCTTCGCCTCCTACTTCCTCACCGTGGCCGAGGTCGCCCGGATAATCACCGGAATGGGCGTACGGGCCGCGGCCCGGGGCTCCGGAGCCTCCAGCCTGGTGAACTACCTGCTCTACATCAGCCACGTGAACCCGCTGGACCACGGCCTGATCTTCGAACGCTTCCTCTCCCGGGACCGCTCCACCCTGCCGGATATCGACATCGACGTCGAAAGCGCCCGGCGCCACCACGTCTACCACCGGATCTTCGAACGCTTCGGGGCACAGCGGGTCACCCTGATGAGCATGCAGAACGGCTACCGGGCCCGCGGGGCCGTCCGCGACGCCGGACTGGCCTTAGGGCTGGAAGGCGGGGACGTTTCCGCCATCGCCAAGCAGCTCTGGCGGTTCTCCGCCCGCAACTTCCGGAAGGCGCTGGCGGAGAAACCGGAACTGCGGGAAGTCTCCGGGCAGGTGGAACAGAACCGCCAACTGGACCTGCTGGTGGACCTGACCGAACGGCTGGACCGGCTGCCCCGCCATATCTCCATGCACCCGTGCGGAGTCATCCTGGGGGACAGGACCCTGCTGGACCGCACCCCCGTCCAGCCCAGCGGGCTCGGGCTGCCGATGAGCCAGTTCGACAAACACGACATGGACCCGATGGGCATGCTCAAGCTCGACGTGCTCGGGGTGCGGATGCAAAGCTCCATGGCCTATGCCCTGGATGAGGTCGTCAGGATCCACCGGGACAAGGCAGCGGTCACCGCCGCCGGGAACCACCCCGCGGATCGGACAGGCGGCGGCCCGGCCTACATCGCCGCGGACGGCCGGATCGACCTGGACGCGGTTCCGCTCGATGACGAGGCCACCTTCGAACTGATCCGCAGCACCCACACCCTGGGCTGTTTCCAGATCGAATCCCCGGGCCAGCGCGAACTGGTCGGCAAGATGGCCCCGCGCAACTTCAACGACCTGATCATCGACATCTCCCTCTTCCGGCCCGGCCCGATGAAATCCGACATGGTCCGGCCCTTCCTGGAACACCGGCACGGCTGGGCACCGGAGCACTACCCCCACCCGGACCTCAAGCCAGTGCTGCAGGAGACCCACGGAGTCACCGTCTTCCACGAGCAGGTGCTGCGCACCTTTGATGTCTTCACCGGCTGCGGGCTGGCCAAGGCGGACGAACTGCGGCGCCGGCTGGGCAGCGGGGAGGCCGAAGCGGGGGTGGAGGAATACTTCCGCACCCGCTCGGCCGAACGCGGCTACCCGGCCGGCACCATCGACAAGGTCTGGGCCACCCTGAAGGCTTTCGGCAGCTTCGGCTTCTGCAAGGCCCACGGCGCCGCCTTCGCGGTCCCCACCTACCAGTCCGCCTGGCTGAAGACCCATCATCCCGAAGCCTTCCTGGCCGGCCTGTGGGAACACGATCCGGGCATGTACCCACGCCGGCTGCTGGTGGCCGAGGCCCGCCGGATGGGCATCCCAATCCTGCCCCTGGACATCAACCACAGCAAAGGCACCTACCGGGTCGAACGTGTCCCGGCCACGGACACCGAACCGGAAAAACTGGGCATCCGGCTCAGCCTGGCCGGCATCTACGGACTCTCCGCCGCCGAACTCCGCCGCATCGTCACCGGGCAGCCCTATGACTCGCTGGCGGACCTGCGCGCTCGCGCCAAGGTCAGCCGGCCCGCCCTGAAGCGGCTGGCCCAGCTGGGCGCCTTCGACGAACTGGCCCGGACCGCCGGATCCGCCGCGCTCGCAGGCCGGACGGACCTGGTGCACCATCTGGACCTCCTGGACGGAGCCGGGCATGCAGTGCCGGCGCGGTACCGGCCCATCGAGGGCCAGCTCGCCCTGCCGCTGGGGGACCTGGAACTGCGCAACCTCACCCCGGTCTTCCCGGAACCGAGCCTGGCCGAGAAAGTCCGCACCGAGTTGGATCTGCTGGCGGTGGATGTCAGCGCCCACCTAATGGACAGCTACGCGCCGCTGCTGCGGGAACTGGGAACCACTCCCGCCCGGGAGCTGCTCGGGCTGCGCAGCGGCACCGAGGTCCTGGTGGCGGGGATCCGGGTGGCCACCCAGATGCCGCCGATGCGCGGGGGCCGGCGGGTGGTGTTCATCAGCATCGACGACGGCTCCGGCTGCGTGGACTGCACCTTTTTCCACGAGGCGCAGGAACAGGCCGGCCCGCTGCTGTTCGGCACCCGGCTGCTGCTGATCCGGGGAACCACCCGGCGGACCGGGCCGCGCGGGATCAGCCTGCAGGCCCTCGAGGCCTGGGACCTGGCCCGGGTCGCCGCGGCCTCAGGCTCAGGGCTCCACCGGGTACCGGCTGGCGATGGCCACCCGGTTGAACACCCCGATCGCGTTGGCCACCCAGGCCACCGCAGAGATTTGTTCCGGGGTGAGGAATTCGGCCACCCGGCCGTAGAGCCCGTCGTCGAGGCCGCCGCCGTCGATCCTCACCACTGCCTCGGCCAGGGCCAGTGAGGCGCGTTCGACGGCGGTGAAGTACCCGCTGCTTTCCCGCCAGGCCGGCAGCACGGCCAGCCGGTCCGGGTGCTCGCCCACCTTCAGTGCGTCCCGGGTGTGCATGCGCAGGCAGTAGGCGCAGTTGTTGATCTGGGAGGCGCGGATCTTGACCAGTTCGACCAGCTGCTGGTCCAGGCCGGCGGCCGCAGCCGCGGCGGAGGCCGCCTTGTTCATCTCCAGCAGCGCCTGGTAGGCCTGTGGGTGCTGTTTGCTCAGGTTGGCGCGAGTGCTCATGGCCACCAGCGTAGTGCCCGAAGACCCGGGCAGTTCTCTTCCCGAAGGCCCCGCCACGCGCCCCGGGCGTGTTGGTCGCCCCCAAGCCCAGCGGATAACATCATAGAGGCTTGCGGTGCCCCCGGTACGGCACAGCAGTAACGGCCTACCCCGATCCATAAGGAGACCTCCGTGTCAGCGCCCCAGAACATCACCCTCATCGTGGACGGCGAAGAGAACCAGGTGGCTGCGGGCACTATCGGAACGGAGCTTTTCGCCGAACGCCGCGACGTCGTCGTCGTCCGGGTCGACGGCGAACTGCGGGACCTGGACCGGCCGCTGCCCGACGGCGCCAAGATCGAGTCCGTCACCATCGACTCTCCGGACGGCCTCAACGTGCTGCGCCACTCGACCGCCCACGTCATGGCCCAGGCGGTGCAGCAGTTGCGCCCGGACGCCAAGCTGGGCATCGGCCCATACATCACCGACGGCTTCTACTTCGACTTCGACGTCGAGGAGCCCTTCACTCCCGAAGACCTGAAGACGCTTGAGAAGATGATGCTCAAGATCGTCAACCAGAACCAGAAGTTCGTCCGCCGCGTGGTCACGGAAGAGCAGGCGCGCGAGGCGATGGCCGACGAGCCGTACAAGCTGATCCTGCTGGACAAGTCCGGCGAGGCCGAGGAAGCCGGCGAGGGCGTGAACGTCGAGGTCGGCGCCGGGGAGATCACCATCTACGACAACGTCGACCGCAAGAGCGGGGAGACCATCTGGTGCGACCTGTGCCGCGGCCCGCACCTGCCCAACACCAAGCTGATCTCCAACGCCTTCGCCCTGACCCGCACCGCTGCCGCCTACTGGCTCGGCAGCGAAAAGAACAAGCAGCTGCAGCGCATCTACGGCACCGCCTGGCCCACCAAGGAGGACCTGAAGGCCTACCAGGACCGCCTGGCCGAAGCCGAGCGCCGCGACCACCGCAAGCTCGGCGCCGAACTGGACCTGTTCTCCTTCCCGGACGAGCTCGGCTCCGGCCTGCCGGTGTTCCACCCCAAGGGCGGGATCATCCGCCGGACCATGGAGGACTACTCGCGCGCCCGCCACGAGGCCGCCGGATACGAGTTCGTCTACACCCCGCATATCACCAAGGGCCATCTGTATGAGGTCTCCGGGCACCTGGACTGGTACCGCGAGGGTATGTTTCCGGCCATGCACATCGACGAGACCCGCGATCCGGAAACCGGCGAGGTGCTTAAGCCCGGCCAGGACTACTACCTAAAGCCGATGAACTGCCCGATGCACAACCTGATCTTCCGCTCCCGGGGGCGGTCCTACCGCGAGCTGCCGCTGCGTTTGTTTGAGTTCGGTGCGGTCTACCGCTACGAGAAGTCCGGCGTGGTGCACGGGCTGACCCGTGTGCGTGGCATGACCCAGGACGACGCGCACATCTACTGCACCCGCGAGCAGATGAAGGACGAACTGACCACCACGCTGAACTTCGTCCTGGACCTGCTCAAGGACTACGGGCTGGAGGACTTCTACCTGGAACTGTCCACCAGGGACCCGGAGAAGTTTGTCGGTTCCGACGAGGTTTGGGAGGAAGCCACCCGCACCCTGGCCGAGGTGGCCGAGGCCTCCGGCCTGGAACTGGTCCCGGATCCGGGCGGAGCCGCGTTCTACGGGCCCAAGATCTCCGTGCAGGCCCGCGACGCCATCGGCCGTACCTGGCAGATGTCCACCATCCAGCTGGACTTCAACCTGCCCGAGCGTTTCGAGCTTGAATACCAGGCCGCCGACGGCACCCGCCAGCGCCCGGTGATGATCCACCGCGCGCTCTTCGGCTCGGTAGAGCGGTTCATGGGCGTGCTGATCGAGCACTACGCCGGCGCGTTCCCAGCCTGGCTGGCGCCGGTACAGGTGGTCGGCATCCCGGTGGCCGAAGCGTTCAACGACTACATGTCCGACGTCGTGGCCAAGCTGCGCGCCCAGGGCATCCGGGCCGAGGCGGACCTGGGCACGGACCGCTTCCCGAAGAAGATCCGCACCGCGAGCAAGGAGAAGATCCCCTTCGTCCTGATTGCCGGCGGCGAGGATGCCGAGGCCGGGGCGGTGTCCTTCCGTTTCCGCGACGGCAGCCAGGACAACGGCATCCCGGTGGACGAGGCAGTGGCCCGGATCGTCGACACCGTGCGCAACCGCCGAACTGAGCTTGCGGGGGTCCCTGCGCGCGAAACGCATGGGGCAGAAAGCGAACGCCAGGCATGACCGAGGAAGCGGGTACCACCGTGCAGGAACAGCCTGATGAGAAGGTCACCGACGGCTTCGAGCTGCCCGGAGTCCCGGACGCTTTCCAGCGCCTGTGGACCCCGCACCGCATGGCCTACGTCAAGGGCGGGCAGCACCAGTTCGAGGACAGGGACGCCTGCCCCTTCTGCGCGGCGCCGGGACGTCCGGACGAGGACTCGCTGATCGTGCACCGCGGCGTGCACAACTACGTGGTGCTCAACCTCTATCCGTACAACCCCGGCCACCTGCTGGTTTGCCCCTACCGGCATGTGCCGGACTACACGGACATCAACCCCGAGGAGACGCTCGAGTTCGGCGAGCTGACGCAGACGGCCATGCGGGTGCTGCGCAAGGTGGCCAATCCCGCCGGTTTCAACCTGGGCATGAACCAGGGAACGGCCGGCGGCGCGGGCGTCGCTGCCCATCTGCACCAGCACGTGGTTCCGCGCTGGGGAGGGGACGGGAACTTCTTCCCGATCATCGCCCACACCAAGGCGATTACGCAGACACTGGCGGAAGTCCGGGAGCAGGTCGCCGAAGCCTGGCCGGCCGGCTGAGGCGATGCTGAACAAATACGCGCGCGCATTCTTCAGCAGGCTGTTTTCCCCTCCGGCCAGGCTGCTGATCCGCCTGGGTGTCTCTCCGGATGCCGTGACGATCATCGGTACCCTCGGTGTCTGCGTGGGTGCCTTGGTCTTCTATCCGCTGGGACAGCTGTTCTGGGGCACGGTGTTCATCACCGTCTTCGTCTTCTCGGACATGCTGGACGGCATCATGGCCAGGATGCTGGAGCGGCGCAGCCACTGGGGCAGTTTCCTGGATTCGACCCTGGACCGGTTGGCCGATGCCGCGGTGTTCGCAGGCGTGGCCGTCTGGTTCTTCACCGGCGGAGCGAACGTGCCCGTCGCCGTGGCCGCCCTGCTCTGCCTGGTCCTGGGCAGCCTGGTCTCCTATGCCCGGGCGAAGGCCGAGTCCCTGGGCTGCACTGCCGACGTCGGGATTGCCGAGCGCTCGGAGCGGCTGGTCGCGGTCCTGGTCTTCACCGGCTTTACCGGACTGGGCCTGCCCGAGGCAGTGCTGCTGACCGTTCTGGTGCTGCTGGCAGCAGCCAGCGTGGTTACGGTCATCCAACGGGTGGCAGCGGTCTACCGCCAGACCCGCAGCACCGTCTGAGCGTTCAGCGGCTACCTCCATCCTTCGCTCAGGACGGGGACCCCTGCCGCTTCTCTTGGGGCGCTCCCATCATGTCGACTTCGTCGCCACGATGGGGCCCGCGCCCCCGCTCTGGCGGCTGCCTCGCCCTTCGCCCGCTCAGGACGGGGACCCGGGCTGTTGCTCGAGGTAACTGTAGGGCCGGGCAGCCGGGCATCAGGCGTATCATTAGCTGTACCGTTTTCAACTACTCCTAGGGGCTTTTTGTGTCCAGCAGTGAAGAGACTTCAACGACCGCGCCGGTGACCGGCAGCAGCCGGGTCAAGCGCGGCATGGCCGAGATGCTGAAGGGCGGCGTCATCATGGACGTGGTCACGCCCGA
>NZ_JBHTML010000149.1:0-10228 GCF_042679445.1 Arthrobacter sp. GCM10027362 | reverse complement strand
CCGGCGGCGGCTTCGGCGGCCCGGTTGGCAACCCCGCGGGACTACGGCTCGTGGCGGACGTGGGCCGCGCCGACCAGCGACTCCAGGTCCTCGACGGACTCGGCGAGCGACAGCCCGGGCGCTGCGGCCAGCAGCGGCAGCAGCAGCCGGTCCTCCTTGTCCACGTGCAGCGCGAAAATCCGCTCGATGGATCCGCCCAGCACCGCCGCGGCCACGCCCCCGGCGCCGCGCAGCTCCTCCAGCAGGCCGGTCAGCACCCGGTGCTCCTCCAGCATCCCCTCCACCAGCAGCCCGCCCTCCGGCAGGCCTGCCGCCGGACCGTAGAGCTTTTCCTCCTCGGCCAGCGCATGCGGGACCAGCTCCGTCTCGCACCATTCGACCAGGACCGCGTGCGCCTCATGCTCGGCCACCGTGTCCCCGGCGGCCACCGCCCTGCCAAGGGCAGCGGACAAGGACTTCAGCCGGTGCATCATCTGCCCATGGTGGTGCCGCATGGCCGTGCGCGCGGACTCCTCCGCACCGTCCAAAGGTTCCTGTGCCACTCCGTTCATGCTCTACTCCTCGTCCTTAGCACTGTTACCAACTGTCTTTGCCGGTCCGGGCGGGGTCTTCTCCGGGATCCGACCGAACGATCACTACCGGGCAGGGAGCGTGGGCGGCACAGGCGGCGGTGACGGAGCCGAGCAGCAGCCCCGTGAATCCGCCGTGGCCACGGCTGCCGAGGACCAGCATCCGGGCCCCGCGGCCGGCCTCGATCAGAGCCTTGGCCGGCTGCCCTTGGACGGTGCGGGAGCGCAGGTCGGCGGGTGGCTGGTCTCCATAGGCACGGGCCAGGGCGTCGTTGAGCACCCTTTCGGCATCGTCGGCCGGACTCCATCGCACCGGGGCAAGGGTACCGGGGGCCACCTGGTAACGCCGGGCCGCGACGGCCTCCACCGCGCAGCCGAGCGCGTCGCCAAAAAGCTTCGCGTGGCGCAGCGCCGCGACGGAGAAATCGGATCCGTCCACGCCGACGACGATCCGTTGCTGTTCCTGGTCAGCCATCCCGTGTTCCCACCCCCGCCGGGCCAGTGCCGCCTTCCGAGACCAGTCTGTTCCCCCGGCAGTGCCGGCACAAGGCCCGGGCGGCGGAGCCAGCCACGTCCCGGCTGCAGCATCTTGTCCCGCATCCCGAAGCCGGATACCGTCCGGCCGCGAGCCTTGATCCCATGCAGACGACCCCGGAACACTGCCCTATTGCCTTCAAGAAGCCCCGTCCGCCGGCGCGTTCCCGGCAGCGGCCGGCAGGCCGACGTCGTCCTGCAGACCGGACAGTCCTGGCGGCTGGAAGCCCGGGAGCGCACGGGAGAGAACATCGGCGGTTTTCCACGCACACCAGCTTCGTCAACGAAGGAACCCGCAGCGGCCGCAGGACCCGGACCGCCGGAGTCCTGCCCGGATTACGGTGAGGGCTGCGGCAGCTCGCACTTGATCTTCGGATTGACCCCGGTGTAATTCAGCGGCCCGGCGGCAATCGCCGCGGCAACGGTCCCGGCCTCGGCGCAATTCTCCGGAGCGGAGCTGAAATATCCGCGCTGGGCCGCCGCCAGCACCCCAATGGCCAGCCAAATCACAACCAGCAGTCCCAGTACCGATCCCGCGCGCATCGTGTCCTCCCGCCCCGGGCACCGCTGCGGCGGCCACTGCGGCTGCCGCCTCCACCTCGTTGCCGTGGTGAAGCAGATTATCCGCCCCGCGGCCTTACCGGTCCAGACCTTCGCGGCTCACATCCTGCCGTACCGGGCGCGGATCATCGCAAAGATTCCGTAGCAGATGAGTCCGGCCGCCACCGCGGTCAGCACGTAGGTGCCGTAGGGGTGGTCCTGCAGTGCCTTCAGGCTGCCGTCCAGGCCCGTGGACTCGGCCGGGTCGTGCTTGATGGAGGCAATGACGATCAGCAGCCCGACCAGTCCCACCGCCACGCCCTTGGCAATATGGCCTACGATTCCCAGAACCGTAAGCAGTTTTCCGCGTTTTGAATCCCCGAAATGCAGCTCCTCCTTGAACCCCCGCCGCAGCGCCTTGACGATGAAGTACGCCCCGATGCCGATCACGAGGCCACCGATACCGATGAGCAGCGGCAGCCCGAAGGGGGCCGCCAGCAGCGAAGCGGTGATATCGCGGGTGGATTCGCCGGAATCCGAACGGCGGCCCAGCGCGAAGCCGGCAAAGGTCAGTGCCAAGCTGCCGTAACCGATACTGAGTCCGCCGGAGGAGACGGCCTTTTCCGCCCGCTCACGCCGCCGCCGGCGCCGTACGCGCAGCGTCGCCTCGCTCGCCTGCCAGAGCGACAAACCGGCGCAGCCGATGAATCCGGCCCACATCAGCACCGGGCCCAGCGCACTGTCCGCCAGGAGCTCAACGGCGCCGGCGGGGTCTGCCTCACCTCTGCCGCCGAAGGCAATGGCCAGCGCGATGGCCCCGACGAGGATGTGCAGCAGCCCGGTGACGCCGAAGCCGAAACGCGCCAGCACATCGAGTGTCCGGGTATTGGACAGTTCCTCCGCAACGTCGGCGGCCTGGGAGGCGGCTTCCCGCGCCGCCTCCCGTCCGCTGCCGGGCAATTCGAACTCAGTCATCACACCTCCTGCCGTAGCGCTGCTGTGTCAAGTTTCCCCCTCCCGGCGCGGACACGGTAGGCGGTGCCGTACCGGTCCGGTCAGGCATCGCAGCCGACGCCGTCGCCGTCGCGGTCCAACTTGGTGTCCCAGCCCGGATCGCCGGCCCGGATGGGAGCAGCACCGGCGGCCTTGACCGCCGTGCAGTTCTGGTAGAAAACGGTGGACGGCGCCGACTCTGCCGCAGCGGCGGCGGAGTCGGCGGTGCGCTTGGCGGCATCGGCCGCCGAAGGCACCGGCTCCTTCGGGCAGGAGGAGAGCACCTCGGCAATCGCATTGCGTTCGGCCCTGGTCATCCACAGCCCGTACTTGGCCTTGACTGCCGTCTGCCGGGCGACGTACCGGCAGCGGAACTTCTTGTTCGGCGGCAGCCAGGAGGCCGCGTCCGAATCGGACTTGGCGCCGTTGGTCGGCCCGTCCGCGGCAATCAGGTTCAACGGATCATTGGCCAGCGCCTCACGCTGGCGGGCGGACAACTGCTGGGCGCCCTTCTGCCAGGCATCGGACAGGGCCACGACGTGGTCGATTTGTACCGCCGTGCTGGTGGCATTGCCGCGGACAAAGCTGATAGTGGTTGCCGTGTACGGGTCCTTGAGCGTGCCGGAGGTGACAATGCAGCCGTGCGTGCCGGGCTTATGGGTGGTTCCGGCCAGGTCCCGGTTCAGGATGTCGTTGCGCGCATCGCAGCCGTTGCCGTCCGGGTCCTGCCAGCCGTTGCCGAACTGCTCCCGGGTGTAGCCGGTCTTCGGTGCACGGCCCTTAACGGCCACGGTTTCCAGCAGGGCCAGGGCCGTGCCGGCCTTGGCCGGCTGCGCGTCAGGGGAGGCCGAGGCGGTTTCGGCCGGAGCCGTCACGGCGGAGCCCGGCGAGGCGCCCGGGTGGCCGCAACCGGCGGCGCCGGCGGTGATCAGGACGGCCGCAAAAACGGACAGAAATTTGGTGCGTGGCTTAACGTTCATGGTCCTCGGTGCTCGGCGTGGGACGTTTAATACTACGGGAGTCCGGTGGCCGCCGGCGGATTTGGCGCCGGTCTGACGGCGGGCGTAGATTCATAACAGCGGGGACGCACATTATGAGGATCCGATCATGTCCGCATGGAATGCCAACACTCGGGCAGGCTTTACGGGGGCCGTGACGCTCGTCGAAGGCTCCCATTTCTGCATCTCCCTGCAGAACGGTGACATCTTCCCCTACCATCCCCACGGGGTGTTCTTCGAGGACACGAGGATCCTCTCCCGCTGGAATCTCACCATCAACGGTTCGCCGCTGGAGCCGCTCGATGCCTGGACTCCCGCTCCCTACGAGGCCGTGTATATCGGCAGGGCCCCGCTCGAAGACGGCCGTGCGGACAGCCCGCTGACGGTGGAGCGCAGGCGCGAACTGGGGGCGGGCATACTCGAGGACATTACCGTCCGGAACTACAGCATTGAACCCGCACATTGCGTCATTTCCCTGGCAGTGGACGCGGACTTCGCGGACCTGTTCGAGGTCAAGGAGGGCAGGGCGCAGCGGCAGTGGCGGCGGACCAAGCGCGCCGGTGAGGGCACGGTGACCATCCTGGGTGCCTGGCAGGGCATGCACAGGGGCGTCGTCGTCCGGGCCGCGGACGCCGACGTCGGGCCGGACGGGCTCATCTTCCGTACGGTCGTGCCGCCGCACGGCAAGTGGATTGTCCGGGTGACCGTGACGCCCGTCCTGGAAGGCCGGGCGGCAGCCCTGCAGGTGGAGTATTCCCCGGATACCGTCTCGCCCCCGGACCGCCGCCAGCAGGCCTGGGCAGCCAGCATGCCCGCGCTGCGGCTGAGCAATCCCCTGGTGGAGCGGACAATCCTGCGCAGCCACGACGACCTCGGCGCGCTGCGGATCGTGGACCCGCAGCAGCCGGACCGGATGGTGGTGGCCGCCGGCGCGCCCTGGTTCATGGCCCTGTTCGGCCGGGACTCGCTGCTGGCCTCGTACATGCTGGTAGTGATCGACCCGTCGCTGGCCCTGGGCACCCTGCAGACCCTGGCCAGCCGGCAGGGCCAGGTGGTGGACCCGCTGACCGAGGAGGAGCCGGGCAAGATCCTGCACGAGGTCAGGCTCGGCGTCGGCACGCACCTGGCACTGGGCGGCAAGTCCGCCTACTACGGCACCGCGGACGCCACTCCCCTGTTCGTGACCCTGCTCGGGGAAGTCAGCCGCTGGGGTGTATCCACCGACGAGGTTGCCGCCCTGCTGCCGCACGCGGACCGTGCCCTGGAGTGGATCGAGCGCTACGGGGACCGCGACGGCGACGGGTTCGTGGAGTACCAGCGGCTCAACGACCGGGGGCTGGCCAACCAGGGCTGGAAGGACTCCTGGGACGGGATCAACTTCGCCGACGGCACCCTCGCCGAACCGCCCATTGCCCTCTGCGAGGTGCAGGGCTACGTCTACACCGCCTACACGGCCCGGGCCTGGCTCGCCTACGAGGCCGGGGACCTGGCCCTGGCGGCCGGACTGCGCGACCGCGCGGCACGGCTGAAGCGGCGGTTCAACGAGCAGTTCTGGCTGCCGGACCGCGGGTACTATGCCGTCGCCCTGGACAGGGACAAGCGCCCGGTGGATGCCTGCGCGTCCAACATGGGCCACTGCCTGTGGTCCGGCATCGTGGACACCGACAAGGCGCCCCTGGTGGCGGAGCGGCTGATGTCCCCGCAGATGTTCAGCGGCTGGGGCGTGCGCACCCTGGCCTCGGACATGGGCGCCTACAACCCGGTCAGTTACCATAACGGCTCGGTCTGGCCGCACGACAACGCGCTGATCGCAGCCGGTTTGATGCGCTACGGATTCGTGGAGCAGGCGCAGCGGATCGCCACGGCCCTGATGGAGGCCGCCGACTATACCGACGGCAGGCTGCCGGAGCTTTTCTGCGGCTTCAGCCGCTCCGACTATCCGAACCCGGTGCCCTACCCCACGTCCTGCTCCCCGCAGGCCTGGGCATCGGCCGCCCCGGTGATGCTGCTGCGCACCATGCTGCGCTACGAGGCGCATCTGTCGCAGGGCGGCCTGTGGCTGGACCCCGAACTGCCGGAATCGTGGGGGCACCTGTACGCCCCCAACGTTCCGCTGAGCGGGGCCCCGATCACCCTCGACGTGGACGGCTCCAAGGTTTCGGTCCACGGGCTGCCGCCGGGGGTGGAGTTGCGCCGCGGGGTGCGTCCGACGCTGTCCGAGCTGGTGGACCTGGCCCAGCGGAGCCGGCAGCAGTAGCGGATACCGAAAGGGTCCGGCGGCGCAAAGAAGGGTCCCGCGCACCGTGCGGGACCCTTCTTTGCTTAGCCGCGTGGCAGCTCGGCTCCGCTACTACTCGGCGGCGCCTACCCGGGCGGTTTCGCGCGCCGCGGCCTCGGCGCGGGCTTCGGCCTCGAGCCGGGCGCGGAAGGCCTCGTAGCGGGCCAGGTGCACCGGGCGCCGGCGCAGCACGGCCCAGGCGATGCCCAGGATGAGGAACCACACCGGGGTCACCGCCAGCGCCGCCAGGGTGTCCGGCTGGGTGGTCAGCGCCCAGAGCACGAAGGCGAAGAACGCGAACACCGCCCAGACCATCGCCTTGCCGCCGGGCAGCTTGAACGCCGAGGCCGCGTGCAGGCCGGGCCGGCGCCTGCGGTAGGCCAGGTAGCTGGCCAGGATGATGGACCAGACGAACATAAAGCACACCGCCGAGACCGTGGTGACCATCTCGAAGGCCCGGCCCACGTTCTCGCCCGCGTACAGCAGCACCACCCCGGAGAGCAGCAGCACGCAGGTCAGAAACAGCGCGTTGGCCGGCACCTTGCGCGAGGAGAGCCGGCCGAAGACCGCCGGGGCGTCGCCCTCCTGGGCCAGGCCGAAGACCATGCGCGAGGTGGAGTAGATGCCCGAGTTCGCGCTCGACATCGCCGAGGTGAGCACCACCAGGTTCACCACGGTGGCCGCGGCGCCCAGCCCGGCCAGGGAGAACATGCCGATGAACGGGCTGTGCCCGGCGGCGAACTGGGTCCAGGGGGTCACCGACATCAGGATCACCAGCGCCCCGACGTAGAAGAGCAGCACGCGCACCGGGATGGAGTTGACCGCCTTGGGCAGGTTGCGCTCCGGGTCCTTGGCCTCGGCCGCGGTGGTGCCCACCAGCTCGATGCCCACGAAGGCGAACACGGCGATCTGGAACCCGGCCACAAAGCCCATGAACTCGTGCGGGAAGAAGCCGCCGTGGCTCCAGAGGTTGGAGAACGCGGCCGGGCCGGCCTCGGAGGAGAAGCCGGTGAAGATCATCACCAGGCCGGTGACGATCAGCGCCAGGATCGCCACGATCTTGATCAGCGCGAACCAGAACTCGGTCTCGCCGAAGGCCTTGACCGTGGGCAGGTTCAGCAGCAGCAGGATCCCCACCGCGGCGATCCCGGGCACCCACAGCGGGATGCCCGGGACCAGCTCCCGGGCATAGCCGGAGATGGCGATCACGTCCGCGATGCCGGTGACCACCCAGCAGAACCAGTACGTCCAGCCGGTGAAGAACCCCGCCCAGGGACCCAGCAGGTCCGCGGCGAAGTCGGAAAAGGACTTGTAGGCCAGGTTGGACAGCAGCAGCTCGCCCATCGCGCGCATGACGAAGAAGAGCATAAAGCCGATGATCATGTACACGAACACCACCGAGGGCCCGGCCACCGAGATGGTCTTGCCCGACCCCATGAACAGGCCCGTGCCGATCGCCCCGCCGATGGCAATGAGCTGGATATGGCGGTTGGACAGCTGCCGGGCCAGGTGGGGTTCCTGGTTTGCGGACGATGCAGCTTTGCCCGGGTTTTCACCCGACGGATGGACCGGAATGGTTCCGGTGTTCCGATCTGACATGCAGGTTTCTCTCTTCCTTATTGCGGTCCGCACCCGCGTCCGGGACGACGGCGGTGCGCGGAGGGGCGCCTGTCCTCGCCGTTGAGGGCAGGCACGTTTGTAATCTTTTATGGCACGGGAATCTTACGGTCCGTTTCCGCCGGTCTCGGACGGCGACTGGGGGGCGCCGGACTGGTGACGGGTTTGCCCTCCCGGCGGACGGGCACGGACGCATGAAGGGCATTGCTGAATTCTCATGTGCTGAATCAGGGGAACTCCACAAGCGGCAGATGGACAGGTCCCTCCCCGCTCTGTCATTGACCTGAGAGTTTCCGCACTTCACGCCTTGGCGCGCGGCTTGCCCCGTCGGTGCGCCCCGCTGGATGAAGCGGGACTGCTTTTCAGAGTTGCCTTGCCGCAGCGGTACAGGTGCCTGAGAGATTCCCGGGGAGGATTTGCTCCTTCGGCGCCTGCTGGTGGAAGGTTCACGCCGGCAGGACTCTCCCGCCGCGGATCAGAGGCATATTCAGTTAGTGATGCGTATCACAGGGTACACGGGGGACCGCACGCTTGCAAAATGCGCGGCCGGCCGCGCCGGGTTTCACGCGCCGGGTTTCAACGGATCAGTCCCGAAACCAGGTTGATCATCATGGCCAGCACGATGGCACCGAGCAGGTAGGACAGCAGCGCCTGCCGCAGCGCCGCGGCGCGGATGCCCCCGGCCTTCAGGTTGGTGTCCGAGACCTGGAAGGTCATCCCCACGGTGAAGGCCAAATACGCGAAGTCCGCATAGCCCGGCGGTTTGTCCTGGTTGAATTCCACGCCCTCGCCATCCTGGTAGAACAGCAGCGCATAGCGCAGGGTGTAGAGGGTATGGACCAGGAACCAGGACAAGACCACGCTGCCCAGCGCCAGGCAGATGATCGCGATCTTCGCTCCGCCCACGGCCGTCCCCGCATCCAGCAGGACCAGTGCCACCCCGCCGAAGCTTGCCACCGTGGCCGCCAGGACCAGCACATCGGAGACCGTCTTGCCCGGGTCCTCCCGCCGGGCGTGCGCCGCCGTCGCCGCCGCGTCCAGCCGTCCGATGACGGCCCACACCCAGGCCAGGTACACCAGCGATGCGGCTGCCCACCCCATGGCGGGCGCGTACTGCCACGAGCCCAGGCTGCCGACCACTGCGGCCGTCACCAAGCCGGCGCCGGCCATAACGAGAAGCCGCAGCCGGGACCGGTGGACCCGTTTGTTGAAGTTGCGTACCGCCGTCACCGGCCGACCCCTCCTCCCGTCCGGCGCCCCGTGCAGCCAGCGTAGGTCAGCGGCGCCGCCGGGTCCAAGCCGATGCCGGCGAAACGCCGCGTGGTCCGGGATGTACAACGGCTTTGCCAGTAGCGTGGCCCTATGACTGAGCACGGCGCCTCCGGAACACCCAGCCAGCGGTTCGGCCTTGGTGCCGGGGCGGTCTCCATCGCCCTGCTGATCGGTTCGGTCATTCCAGTCAGCATTGCAGCAGCCGTTGACGGGCCTGCGGTCCAGGACCAGGCTCCGGCCGCTGCGGTCAGCGCCGCGCCGGACCGGGACCGGTTCGTGGTCAAGTTCCGCGACACGGCCCGGCTGGACTTCCGCGAGCGCGGCACCGCCTACCACCAGGCGGACCGGCCGCCGGGCGTCAGCGTGACGGAGGTGCGCTCCACCGCCACCGGTGCACGGGTAATCGAGACCGGCCGCGGGCTCGACGATGGAGAGGCCGCCGAACTGATCGGTTCCCTCGACGCCCGCCCCGACGTCGAGTATGTCGGGCCGGATACCCTCCTGCGTCCGGCGCTGGTCCCGAACGATACCCATTTCGCCCGGCAGTGGTCGCTGTCCGGCGGCCAGGCCGGCCTGCACGCCCCCGATGCGTGGGATACCTCGACCGGGCGCGGCGCCGTGGTCGCCGTCGTCGACACGGGCATCACCACCCACAGCGACCTGGCCGCCAACGTCCTGCCCGGTTACGACATGGTTTCGGTTCCGGACATGGCCCGGGACGGGAACGGCCGCGACGGCAATCCCCGGGACCAGGGTGACGGCTGCGGCGGCGCGGAGTCCTCCTGGCACGGCACCCACGTGGCCGGGATCATCGCCGCGGCCGGCGATAACGGCAAGGGCATCACCGGAGTGGCCTATGGGGCCCGGATCCTGCCGGTCCGTGCCGTCGGCGCGTGCGGGGGCTACCTGTCAGACGTTGCCGATGCCGTGGTGTGGGCGGCCGGCGGGCCCGTGCCGGATGCTCCGGCGAACCCCACGCCGGCGAAGGTCATCAATGTCAGCCTGAGCGCAGACGGCGAGTGCCTGCCGCCGCTGCAGGCGGCCATCGATGCCGCCCGCAGCCGGGGCGCCGCCGTCGTCGTCGCGGCCGGCAACGGCAGCAAACAGGCGTCGGAGTCCAGCCCGGCGAACTGCAGGAACGTGATCACGGTAGCCGCCGCCACCCGCGGCGGCGGCCTGGCACCGTACTCCAACTACGGTCCCGCCGTGGATGTCACCGCCCCCGGCGGGGATCTGTCCGGCGGCGCCGAGGGCGGCATCCTCTCGACCAGCAACAGGGGTACGGCCGCTCCAGCGGCCGGAGCATACGCCTACATGGCGGGAACGTCCATGGCCGCGCCCCAGGTAGCGGGGCTGGCCGCGCTGTTGTTCGCCGCGGAGCCGGCGCTGACGCCGGCGGCGGCCGAGGCGCGGATCAGGGCCACCGC
>NZ_JBHTML010000148.1:0-10264 GCF_042679445.1 Arthrobacter sp. GCM10027362 | reverse complement strand
AGCGGACGGCCCTGCCGCGCCGGCGTTGACTGGCAGGACCGCCGCCCCCCCCAGGGCCTCGGCGTGCTGCCGGGCGGTCACGCCGTGCCGCCGAACTGTTGCGCTTCCCCGATCGGCCCCGTGCTGCGGGGACTGCTGCAGGATTTCGTCGACCCCCGACGCCGGCAGCTGCCAGTCGGGGCGGCCGGACCACCGGCCGGAAGGGAAGCCCCTAGATTATCGATTATTACTCCGATATTATTTTATCGAGCGAGATTGCGATAACCGTCTCGGAGAGTTGAACAGAACAGGAGACAGGGATGTCTTGGGGATTGATCACAGCCATGGGGCACGTCGGAATTCAGACGACCAAGCTCGAGGAGTCCGTCTTTGATGCGACGCAGATCCTTGGGTTGCGCGAAACCGAGAGGACCTCCGACGCCGTCTACCTGGCCGCCGGCAACGTGCACCATGAACTCGTCTACATTGAATCCGATGTCGACGGCGTGGACAGCTTCGGCTTCGTTGCCCGGGACGGCGACGCCCTGCGCACCATCCGCGCCCGGGTGGAGCAGGAGAACCTGCCGGTCATCAGCGAGGGACCGCGCGGTGCGGGCATCGAGGACGGTTTCTCCTTTGTGGGACCCGAGGGTTTCGTCTTCGAGGTCTACGTCGGCATGCAGGAGAACCAGGCCGCCCGGCTCTCCTTCGGCCCGGACCGCTACGGACACTTCAACTTCCACCCGCGCGACGTGACCGGGATGATGAAGTTTCTGCAGCGTGTGCTCGATTTCAGGCTTTCGGATGTGATCGGTGACGACTTCGCGTACTTCATGCGCTGCAACCCGGACCACCACGGCATTGCCCTGGTCCGGGGGCAGGGGACGCTGCACCACCACGCCTGGCAGGCGCAGAGCATCGTCGACCTGGGAAAGCTTGGCGACCGCCTGAACAGGCTGGGCCGCGAACTGATCTGGGGGCCGGTGCGCCACGGCGCCGGCCATAACATCGCCGCCTACTTCGTCGAGACCTCCGGGGCCGTGGTGGAGCTCTACACGGACCTGGAGCAGATCTACGACGACTCCCGTCCCCCGGTGGTCTGGGGTGGGGATGAGAACTGGTGGAACATGTGGAGTTCCTACCGCCCGATGGACTTCCGCAACTTCGGGCTGGCGCCGGTGGAGTCGCCGTCGCGCCTGGCCGTGCTCCGGTAGGGGGCGCCACCCGCAGCCGCCGGGAACGCCCGGAATGCAGCCCGGCGGCACAGCCGCGCTCCCCGGCCGGAAGGCCGGGGAGCGCGGCTTTCGGGCGTTCGGTCAGTGCCCCGGAACCGGGTAGAGGATGATGCAATAGGTGTCAAGAAAAATATTCTTTAAAGAAAAATGCGCAAAGATCTGGCGCTCTGTTGTGATTTCCGCCATGCTTGAAGGAGTCAACGAGCGACGGGATTCAGGCCCGGCCCCTGTCGGGCCGCCGGCGGATCCCCTCTGGTCCTCGGTGCCTCCGGCTGACCTGTGGATGCCGAAGTCCCACCGTTCTCCACAAAGTGAAAGAGCCTATGTCGATGCCAAACACAGCACGGACAGAAAGCGGAGCGCAGCTCCGCGGTCCCGCCTCCACGAACCCGCCGGGGGATTCCCTCAATACCAAGGACATGCGGCGCGTCCTCGGGTCCAGCCTGATGGGCAGCATCATTGAGTACTACGACTTCATCCTGTACGCGACCGCCGCCTCGCTGATCTTCGACAAGGTCTTCTTTTCGAACCTCGGCCCCGCCGTCGCACTGTTCGCCTCCTTCGGCACCCTTGCCGTGGGCTACATTGCCCGGCCGCTGGGCGGCATCGTCTTCGGCCACTTCGGCGACCGCGTCGGACGCAAGAAAATGCTCGTGCTGTCCATGCTCATGATGGGCGGGGCCACGGTGGCCATCGGCCTGCTGCCCACCACCGCGGCCATCGGCGTCACCGCCCCCATCATCCTGGTCATCCTGCGCTTCATCCAAGGCATTTCGGTCGGTGGCGAATGGGGCGGGGCCACGCTCATGGCGCTCGAACATGCCCCGGCCGGCAAGCGCGGCTTCGCCGCAGCCTTCGCCAACGCCGGCGGCCCCGCCGGCGGCCTGCTCGCCACCTTCGTGGTCTCCGGTGTTTCCGCCGCCACCGGTGAACAGTTCCTGGTCTGGGGCTGGCGCATCCCCTTCATCCTCTCCGCGGTACTGATCCTGATCGGCATGGTCATCCGGCTCAAGGTCGCCGAGAGCCCGGTCTTCCAGTCGCTCGAAGCCAAGGCCGCGGAGCGCCGGAAGGGCCAGAAGACCCCGCTGGGACAGGTGCTGCGCCGCTACCCGCGCGTGGTAATTGTGACCTTGGTGGCGTCGCTGGGCTTTTACACCATGCAGGGCATCCTGACCACCTGGGGTGTGTCGGTGGCAGTGGCCGAGGGGGTCGACCGTTCGGCCGTGCTCAATATCAAGGGCATTGCCGCCGTGGTCACCGTGGCCTTTTGCTTCGCCGCGGCCCGCCTGAGCGACCGCTTTGGCCGCCGTGCCGTGCTGACCGTCGGCGGCGTCGCCGGCATCCTCTGGGCCTTCCCGGCCCTGCAGCTGATGCACAACGGCACCGCCTGGGGGTTCGCGCTGGCCGTGGTCGTGGGCAACGGCGCCATCCAGGGCATCCTGGCCGGCCCGATCGGCGCCTACATCTCCGAGCAGTTCCCAGCCGAGGTCCGCTACACCGGGGCATCCCTGGCTTACCAGGGCTCCTCGACCCTCGGTGCCGGCTTCACCCCGATGATCGCCACCGCCCTGGTGGTGGCCGGAAGCGGCGGTTATGCGCTCGTGGGGGCCTTCTGGATCGCGGTCCTGCTGATCGGCCTGGTCGCGGTGCGGCTGAGCCGCGAAGGCGCCGAGCTGAAGCAGCGCGCCTGAGGCTTCCCCCCGGGGCCCGCCCCTGTTCCGCGAGGGACGGGGGCGGGCTTTTTCATGCCTGCCGCCCGCCCGCCCGCCGGCTGCCCCGCAGGAGGATTTGTCAGAGTTTTTGATAAGTAAGTCCGAAAACTTCCTTATTTACGCGGTAGCTGCCGGCTGTGATCATGGATGGAGCAGGCGCCGCGGAGGTGGCGCGGATCACGAAAGGAACCCAAGGAATGAGCCTGAAGCCGAAGAAGCACATGGTGCTCACCACGTTCATGCTGCCGGCCGGCTACCACAAGGACAGCTGGCGGATGGAGGGCAGCCGGTCCGGGGAACTGGCGAACCTGGAGTTTGTGGCCGACCTGACCCTCATGGCGGAGAAGGCCAAGCTGGACGCCGTGTTCTTCGGGGACATTGTCCACGCCAACACCGTGATGCGCGGCGACATCAAGATGAACGGCTTCTACGAGCCGATGACCGTGCTCGCCGCCCTGGCCGCCCGGACCAGGAACATCGGCCTGATCGGGACGGTCTCGACCTCCTTCAGCGAGCCGTACAACGTCGCCCGCCAGATGTGCGGCCTGGACCACATGTCCGGCGGCCGCGCCGGCTGGAACATCGTCACCTCCTCCGACGGCTTCCAGAACTACGGCATGCACGAGGCCCCGGACCCGGCCACCCGCTACCGCCGCGCCACCGAATTTGTCGACGTCGTCCAGCGCCTGTGGGACAGCTGGGCGGACGACGCCGTGATCAACGACCGGGAGTCGGGCTGGTACGTGGACACGGACAAGATCCGCCCGATCAGCCACAAGGGCGAGTTCTTCGAAGTGGCCGGGCCGATCAACATGCCGCGTTCCCCGCAGGGCCGTCCGGTGCTCGTCCAGGCCGGTTCCTCCGGCCCGGGCATGGAGCTGGGGTCCTCGGTGGCGGACGGGATCTACACCGCCCAGCCGTTCAAGGAACCCTCCATCGAGTTCTATGCCAGGTTCAAGCGGATGGCCGCAGACAAGGGCCGCAACCCGGACGAAGTCAAGATCATCCCGGGCATCCTGCCCATCCTCGGCGACACCGAGAAGGAAGCCCTGGAACTCGCCGACGAGCTGGCCAACCACGTCCACCTCGAAAACGGCCGCACCCAGGTCGGCGCCGACCTGAAGATGGACCTGTCCGCCCTCGACTATGACGAGCGCATCCCGGCCGAATGGTTCTCCGATGATCCGCGCCTGGGCAGCCGCTACCAGATCTTCCGCAAGAAGAGCGTGGAACTGGGCATGACGCTGCGCGAGCTGATCGTGGACCTCGCCCGCTCCACCGGGCACCAGTGGATGGCCGGCACCCCGGGCCAGGTGGCGGACCGGATGGTGGACTGGTTCGAGTCCCGGGCCTGTGACGGCTTCAACCTGAATTCGCCGTTCAACCCCGGCGGCTTCCAGCTGATCTGCGAGAAGCTGGTCCCCGAGCTGCAGGACCGCGGCTACTTCCGCGCGGAGTACGAGGGAACCACGCTGCGGGACAACCTCGGCCTGCCGCGGCCCGCCGCCGTGGCGGACAGCACCCCGGCAATGGCCTGACCCGGGCGGCATGGGCACGGAAACAAGGCGCCATTAGGGGGCGACGGCGGCGGGAGCCTCCCGCCGCCGTCGCGCCTTTTGCTGCGCCGGTTGCTGTGCCCGGCGGGTCACAGCACGTCCGGCGGATTGGCGCTGAAGCGCTCGGTGGCGATGTCCACCCACGCCTGCGCCCGGGCATTCAGCCGCGTGCTGCGCGGCCAGGCGAGCGAGACGAGGGCCTGGCTCCGCGTGGCGGAGCGCGGCTGGGCCAGCGGCTTGAGCACGACGCCGAGCTCCTCGTAGGGGGCCTCCAGCTGGGGCCGCTGGAACAGCACGGCGACGCCGCGGCCGGTGGCCACGAGCGAGCGCACGGTGGCGTAGCTGCGGGAACGGTGCAGGACATGCGGGGCCAGCCCCGCCTCGCGGTACATCTCCAGGATCCGGCTGGAAATGGGCGGGGCGTCGAAGAAGATCAGCGGATCCGCCGCGATCTCCTTCAGGCCCACCTCCGCCGCTGCGTGCAGCGGATGGCCGGCGGAGAGCAGGATGTACGGATCGGCAGCGAGCAGCGGAGCGGTGCGGATGGCGGGGGAGATGCTCATGTCATAGAGGAAGGCTGCATCGATCGAGCCGTCGAGCAGGCGATCCTGCAGGTCCTCGTGGTACCCCTCCACGAAGTCCACGTCCACCTGCGGGCACTGGCGGGCGAATTCTGCGAGCATCGGCGGAATGATCGTGGGCCCCAGCGTCATGTAGCAGCCGACGGTCAGCGGGCCGCGCACATTGGGGCGGTCACCCTTGGAGAGCGAGGCGATTTCGTCCGCCAGGTCGAGCAGCTGGCGCGCCTGCAGGAAGACGGCACGCCCCGTCGAGGTGAGCGTCAGGCCCTTGGATTTGCGCTTGATGCACAGTTCGGCGCCGATAATGCGTTCCAGCTCCGAGATGGACATGGAAATGGCCGACGGCGCCATATGCAGCCGGCGGGCCGCCTCGCTCATGGTGCCGGTCTCGGCGGCGACCACGAAGTGCCAGATCTGGCGCAAGGTGATGGCCGGATGGCTGTTCAGGTTCATATTGTCAATTCTATTGAATGCCAACAGCGGAAATCGACAGTTTACTTGAGCGGTTCCGCTTGCCAAGATAAAAAGGCGGGTCGGAACGGATGGACCCGGTTCACCGCCGCATCCCGGCGGCATTCTGCGGAAGGTGCGAAGTACGTCATGGATACCCGAGAGCTGTTCCTCGATCAGGCGGCGGCCATCGTCGGCGAGGAGAATGTGGTGCGCGTCGGCGGCGGGGCCGGCTACATCGACCCCTACCCGCTGAACCCGGGCCGGAACAGGTGGCCGGGGGTGCGCCCGGCCACCGTCGAGGAAGTGCAGGCGCTGGTGCGGCTGGCCACCGAAACCGGGGTGCCGCTGTGGGCCTTCTCGCGCGGCAAGAACCTCGGCTACGGCGGCCCGGAGCCGCGGAACCAGGACACGGTGGCCCTGGACCTGGGCCGGATGAACCGGATCCTGGAGGTGGACGACAAGCTCTGCTACGCCGTGGTCGAACCCGGGGTGACCTTCTTCGACCTGTTCGAATACATCCAGGAACGCGGCCTGAAGGTGTGGATGTCCGTACCGGCCCTGGGCTGGGGCTCGGTGCTGGGCAACACGCTGGACCGCGGCTACGGGATGACCCCCAACGGCGACCATGTGAAGTCGCTGTGCGGCATGGAGGTGGTCCTGCCCGACGGCGACCTGGTCCGCACCGGGATGTGGGCCATGGAGGGCACCGACCTGGGCCCCATCTTCCAGGGCGGCTTCGGCCCGACCCTCGAGGGCCTGTTCACCCAGTCCAACCTCGGGGTGGTCACCAAGATCGGCCTGTGGCTGATGCCCTGGCCGGACGTCTTCATCTCCGGCGACGTGGTGGTCGAGCGCGAAGAGGACATGCCGCGGCTGATCGACATCCTCACCGAACTGCGCCGCCTCGACGTGATCCAGAACAACGCCCTGTGCGGCAACGTGGTGCGTGCGGCGACGATGAACGGCCCGCGCTCGCGCTGGTACACCGGCGGGGGCTCCATCCCGGACGAACGGCTCGAGGAAATGCGCCGGGAAATGGGCATCGGCCAGTGGAACGCCAAGTTCGCCATCTACGGGGACAAGGGCCTGGCGCAGCGTCGGCTGGAGATCATCAGGGAACGGTTCGCCGGGCTCGAGGGCTTCGAGGTCAGGGCCCGCCTGTACGAGGGCCGGGACGGGGCCCAGGTCGCCTACGCGGACATCGCCCCGCAGGACCGGGCGCACATGGCCGGCGTGCCGAGCATGAAGCCGCTGGAGACCGTGGCCTGGGCCGCGGAAAACGGCGGGCACATCGACGCGGCCCCGATCATCCCGGCGCGGGGCCAGGAGGTCTGGGACTTCTACCAGGAGGCCAAGGCCCTCTACCGCGAGTACGGGTTCGACCTCTACATCGGCTACCACCTGTATCCGCGCCACATGGTGCACGTGACCATGATCTTCTTCGAGAACGACAACGAGGAGCAGCTGGCCCGTGCCCGCGCGCTGTACCTCAAGCTGCTCGAGGCCGCCCGCCGGCGCGGCTATGCCCCGTACCGCAGCCATGTGGACTACATGGACGTGATCGCCGATGGCTTCGACTTCAACAACCACGCGGCCCGCCGGCTGCAGGAGAGGCTCAAGGACGCCCTGGATCCGGCCGGGGTGATCTCCCCGGGCAAACAGGGTGTCTGGCCGCGCCGCGACCGCCGGGCCGGGGCGGTTGCGGCCGCCGAAGCGGGCGTGGCCTCGGCCATGCAGTAGCAGCCGGCCCGCCTCCGCCGAACCGGCGGAGGCGGGCCTCAGCCTGCCGGCAGGCGGCTAGGCTTGCGCCGGCACCTTGCCGCCGAGGGCCTTTTCGAGTCCAACCTCGCCCGCATTGCGGACGGCTTCCATGGTGGTCTCGTAGTGTTGGCGGAGCAGTTTGGCTGCCGCCGGGGCGTCGCGCTTGAGCACGGCGGCCAGGATCTCGCGGTGCTCCTGTTCGATGTCGCGTTGGGCGTCCCGCGTGGCCATGCCGGCCCACCGCCCGTAGAGCTGGACGATGTCCGAGAGGGTGGAGGTCAGGTCGATGAGGACGGGGACGCCGCAGGCTTCCATCAGCTTGGCGTGGAAGGCCTGATGGGCCGCATTCCATTCCTGGGTGTGCTGGTCCGGGTCCTCGGCGCGCCGGCGCGGGGTGCGTTCCAGCGTGTGGTGGACGGCAATAAGTTCGGACTCCCAGTTCAGGTCCCCGCGCTCGATGGCCAGGGTGATGCCGAATTCCTCGTTCACGCACCGCAGCTGGGTGATGTCTTCGAGTTCGGCCAGCGAAATGGGCGGGACGAAGAAGCCGCGGTTGGGCTTGAGCTGGACCAGGCGGTCGCCGACCAGCCGGGTGAGCGCCTCGCGGATGACGGTGCTGCTGGTCTGGTAGTGCTCCGAGAGCGCGGTCAGCTGGAGCTTCTCTCCGGGGGACCAGCGGCCGCCGAGGATATCGCTGCGCAGCGCATCCCTGATGTGCTTGCTCAGTGTCTCGGAATCGGTGCGTTTTGCCATGGCATGATTCTACATTCTCCGACCCGGCTTCACCCTGTAAGCCAGATTATGCATTATTTATTGACTTATGCAATCTCCTCGCTAAACTGGTTGCAAGTCCCACGAAGAGATGCGGATCACAACCGGGACGGCAGGTCCGTTTCGGGCGGTCCGTCCGCAAGACCAAGGAGAACAGCCGTGACCAGCTCCCTTACCGAAGCGCGTGTCGAGGACGCCGTCGACGACCTGTACTGGCGGGACCAGTACGAACCCATTACCGAAGACGATGCGTTCCTGCACCGGATCGTGGAGACCACCGACCTGCCTGCCCTGATGGTGGCCCTCGCGGCGGTGACCGGCGACTTCTCGCTGCTGCGCGAAGACCTGCGGCCGCCGCAGCCGCCGGCCGACACCGTCGGCGAGCCGCACGGCGGCATGAGCCCGGAGCAGCAGGCTGCAGCGCGGGAACTGGCCTTCGAGGCCCTCAGGCGCGTGCGTGACGAGCAGCTCACCAGTGTGGGCCAGCTGACCGAGGACCAGGCGGCGGACATCCTGACCTGGATCACCAACGCGGCCAACCCCGAATACCATCCGATGCTCATGCATGACATGGCCCTGGTCGAGGGCAAGAGCGGCAGGCCGGGCTGGAACTTCGCCGAGGTGTCCGCCGGCCGTGAATTCAGCGTCGCCGTGATCGGTTCGGGCGTCTCCGGGATGGCGGCCGCCTACCGGCTGAAGCAGGCAGGCATTCCCTACACCGTGTTCGAGAAGGGCCACACCGTCGGCGGCACCTGGTGGAAGAACACATACCCGGGCGTCCGGCTGGACACCCCGAACTACGCCTACAGCTTCTCCTTCGCCCAGCGCGATGACTGGCCGCAGCAGTTCTCCCAGGGGCCGGAGATCTACCACTACACCTGCGAGGTCGCCCGGCGCGGCGGCATCATGGAGAACATCGTCTTCAATACCGAGGTCACCTCCGCCGCCTACGACGAGGCCACCGGGCTCTGGAACGTGGCAACCGTGGATAAGGACGGGAACGCCGGGACCCGGCGGTTCAACGCGGTGATCTCCGCCGTCGGCCAGCTGGACCGGCCCAAGTACCCGGATGTCCCCGGGCGCGGCGACTTCGCCGGGATCCAGCTGCACTCGGCCGAATGGGACAACAGCGTCGACGTCGCCGGCAAGCGGGTGGCGGTGATCGGCACCGGCGCCAGCGCCTACCAGATCGTCCCGGCGATCGTGGACCAGGTGTCCGCGCTGACGGTGATCCAGCGCAGCTCCCCCTGGATGCTGCCGACCAACGGCTACTACGACGACATGCCGGATTCGGTGCAGTGGCTGGTCCGCAAGCTGCCGCACTACGGCCAGTGGCTGCGCTTCTGGCAGCACTGGCTCGGCGTCGAAGGCCGCCAGCACACCACCGTCGCCGAACCCGGCTGGGACAAGCCCGGCAGCGTGTCCGCCGTCAACGAGCGGGTCCGCCGGCAGCTGACGGCACTGCTCGCCAAGCAGTACGAGGACCGGCCGGACCTGCTCGCCAAGGTCACCCCGGACTACATTGTCGGCGGCAAGCGGATGCTGCGCGACAACGGCGTCTGGGCCCGGTCGCTGAAGAAGCCGCAGACCACCCTCGTCACCGAGGGCATGGAGAAGATCGTCCCGGAGGGCATCGTCACCAAGGACGGTGTGCTCCACGAGGTGGACCTGATCATCTACGCGACCGGCTTCCAGGCCTCCGAATTCCTCGAGCCGCTGAAGGTCACCGGCCGGCACGGCACGGACCTGCACGAGTACTGGGGCGGCGACGCCAAGGCTTTCGCCGGCCTGACGGTGCCGAATTTCCCGAACCTGTTCATCATCACCGGCCCGAACACCGGCCACGTGGTCAACGGCAGCCTGTTCTCGATGATCGAGTACGGGGTCGAGTACATCCTCGAGGCGCTGCGGCTGATCCTGACGGAGAACCTCAAGGGCCTGGACCTCAAGCAGGAGGTCCTGGACGCGTTCGTGCAGGACCTCGATGCGGCCAGCGCCACCAAGGCCTGGGGCCACCCGAGCGTGAAGACCTGGTACAAGAACAAGTTCGGCCGGGTCTCCCAGATCTGGCCGTACCCGGTGCTGGACTTCTGGAAGATCACCCGCGAGGTCAGGCTCGACGACTACGAGAAGCTCGCATGAGCGGCACCGCCGGCCTTGCCGCGGGGCCGGGGACCGGCCCGGGCACCGTTCCGGCCGGGGACCGGGCGCCCGCC
>NZ_JBHTML010000147.1:0-10379 GCF_042679445.1 Arthrobacter sp. GCM10027362 | reverse complement strand
CCGCACCGCCGCGAAGTCCGCCGAGGCACCCGCGGCCGCGGCCGCGTCGTACCCCATCTGCGCATCCGGACGCGCCCGCACGTCGCCCCCGCGCCCGAGGTCGTAGATCGCCGCAGCAGGGACGATCGGCACCAGCGCGTTGAGCGTGCGGTGCCCGCGCCCCTGCTCTTCGCACCAGAGCTGGACCCCGGTGGCGGAGGCCAGCCCGAAGGCGCTGCCTCCGGTGAGCACCACCGCGTCCACGGTACGGACCAGGGTGGTGGGGTCCAGGGCATCCGTCTCGTGCGTGGCGGGCCCTCCCCCGCGGACATCCACGGCCCCCACCGTGCCCGGCGGCGGGAGCACCACCGTCACCCCGGTCAGCCAGCCGTCGCCGGCGCGGTCCACCTGGCCCACGCGGATCCCGGGCACGTCGGTGATGGAGGACGCCGGCCTAGGCATGGCAGGCACGGCCGTCCTGCGCGGTGATGTTCGCTTCCGCTTCGGCGCTGAGGAAGACGGGCAGGTGCTTCCCGGCCGTGCCTTCGGCGGCCGAGAGGGCATCGGCGGAAAACTTTAGGAGTCCGGGGCCCGGCCCGCGGCGCAGCTGCCGGTAGCCGGCGCAGGGCAGTGCTTCGACGTCCCCCTGACCGGGCACCTTGGGCATCGGCGAGGTCATGGCCTCATCATGCCACGTTCGCCGTGGCCGGGCCGGCTGCTCACAGCGCCGCGACCGCGAGCACCGCCACCTTGCCGATGCTCACGGTCGCCGCCGCCATGCCCAGGATCACGTAGGCGCTGACCGGCACCAGCAGCAGCCACTCACGGACCGAGCCGGCCTTGCCGAGCACCGGCAGCGAGAAGTAGCCGTTGGGCCGCCAGATCCAGCTGATGACCGGGACCTTGCGCAGGAACCGCGGCGGCTTGATCCGCAGCGGCCAGATCAGGTTGACGCCGCCGGTGGTGAGCATGTCCCCCACGATGTGCATGATGACCCCGACGCCCATGGCGATCGGGAACCAGTTCTGCTGTTCCGGGGCGAAGGCGGCGATGAAGGCGGCCACGGCGATCCCCACCACCCACGGGACCTTCTGCAGCCGGTCCGGGATGAACTTGAGGGCCTTGGCCGCGAACGCCACCAGCAGCACGCACAGGATGCCCGCGCCGGGGTAGACCATACCGAAGGGGGCCACCTCCACCGTCCACAGCCCGGCAACAAAGGCGACGGCGGTGAAGGCCAGGATGCCCAGGACCGAGTGGGTGCCGCGGCGGTGCCCGCCGGAGACGCTGCCGATGCCGGCGCAGACCGCGCGGGACACCGGCGGCAGCGAATGCGCAATGGTGGCGTTGTGGTGGTCCGCGTCCGGGACCAGGGCGGCGCCGGCGCTGACCAGGGCCCCGGTCAGGACCCCGATCGGCCCCACGTCCAGCAGGCCTGCCCCCAGGGTCACGGACTGCTCCCCCCAGCCGGCCGGCACCGTGATCCAGTCCAGCGGAATCCGGTACTGGGTGCTGAGCGCCACCCAGGCGGCCGCGCCGGAGAGGGCGTGGTGTGCTCCCATCATGGTGTGCTCGGGGTCCTTTCGTCGGGCAGGCGTGTCGGCTTCAGTAAAGCCGGTGCTACCGACAGTGAAGACTCGGGCTCTCGGGCCGGGTTCCGGCCGCCCGGCTCGGGCCGCGGGACCGGTCCGGCGGGACCGCTCCCGGACACGGCCGTTTTTTGCCGGCGGTGGGCATTGACTGACCGGCTTTGGCCTGCGGGCAGCATCTGCTGACCAATTTTTGCGGGTGGGTGGGCGGGGTGCAGGGCCGGGTCAGTCCAGGGGAACCGGGGTGACGCCGAGCGGGGCCAGCTTCGCCGCTCCCCCGTCCTCGGCGGTCAGGACCCAGATGCCGCCGTCGTGCACGGCCACGGTGTGCTCCCACTGGCAGGACCGGGAGCCGTCGGTGGTCACCACCGTCCAGTCGTCCTCCAGCACCGCGGTTTCGATGTTCCCGCGCACCAGCATCGGCTCGATGGCCAGGCACAGGCCCGGGCGGATCTTGGGGCCGCGGTGGTTGGTGCGGTAGTTGAGCACGTCCGGCGCCTGGTGCATGGCGGTGCCGATCCCGTGGCCCACGTAGTCCTCCAGGATGCCCAGCGGCTTGCCGGGTATGGAGCTGACGTAGTCGTCAATGGCGTTGCCGATGTCCCCCACCCGGTGCCCGGTGGCCAGCGCGGCGATTCCCCGCCACATGGCCTCCTCGGTGATCTCGGAGAGGCGCTGGTCCTCGGGATCGGCGGTGCCCACGATCACCCCGCGGGCCGAGTCCCCGTGCCAGCCGTCCACGCTGCAGCCGCCGTCGATGGAGAGGATGTCCCCGTCCTGCAGCACCCGGTCCCCGGGGATGCCGTGAACCACTTCCTCGTTCACCGAGACGCACACCGTGGCCGGGAAGCCGTGGTAGCCCTTGAAGTTGCTCCTGGCCCCGGCCTCGTCCAGCACCGCCTCGAAGGCGGCGTCAATGTCCCGGGTGGTGGCGCCGACGACGGCGGCGGCCACCGCCGCGTCGAGCGCGCGGCTGACCACCAGGCCTGCGGTGCGCATTTTCCGGATCTGGGCGGCGGTCTTGTATTCGATGCTGGGCTGGCGGAATGCCATGGGGTCCTTCTTCAGCTGAAATGGTGCCGAAACACCGCTGGTCGAACAGGCGGCCCTGCCACCTGCTCGACCAGCGGGATTTGGCTGTTGCTAGGCGGTGACGCTCTTGAGCGCTTCCATGACGCGGTCGGTGACCTCGTCGATCTGGCCGATGCCGTCCACCTTGGCCACGATGCCGCGCTCGAGGTAGCGGGCCACCACGGCTTCGGTCTGCTCGTGGAAGAGGTCCAGCCGGTGGCGGATGACCGCTTCGGTGTCGTCGGCGCGGCCTTCCAGCTCCGCACGGTGGAGCAGGCGGCGCACCAGCTCCTCGTCGTCGGCGGTCAGCTGCAGCACGACGTCGAGCTTCTGGCCGTTCGCGTCCAGGATCCGGTCCAGTTCCTCCACCTGCGCGGTGGTGCGGGGGTAGCCGTCCAGCAGGAAGCCGCCCTCGACGTCGGGCTGGGACAGGCGGTCGCGCACCATGTTGTTGGTGACGCTGTCCGGCACGAAGTCGCCGTTATCGATGTACTTCTTCGCCTCCAGCCCCAGCGGGGTCTGTTCCTTCACGTTGGCGCGGAAGATGTCCCCGGTGGAGATGGCGACAACGCCAAGGCGCTCGGAAATACGAGATGCCTGGGTTCCCTTGCCGGAACCGGGCGGGCCAATAATGAGCATTCGTGTCATCGCAGTAGTCCTTCGTAGTGACGTTGCTGTAGCTGGGCATTAATCTGCTTCACGGTCTCCAATCCCACGCCAACCATGATGAGGATGGAGGTACCGCCGAACGGGAAGTTCTGGTTCGCGTTGATCAGCACCAGGGCGATCAGCGGAATCAGGGAAATCAACCCCAGGTACAGCGCTCCGGGCAACGTAATCCGCGAGAGCACATATCCGAGATAGTCGGCGGTCGGACGGCCGGCCCGGATGCCCGGGATGAAGCCGCCGTACTTCTTCATGTTGTCGGCCACCTCGGTCGGGTTGAAGGTGATGGCCACGTAGAAGTACGTGAAGAATACGATCATGGCGAAATAGAGCGCCATGTACAGCGGGTGGTCGCCCCGCACCAGGTAGGTGTTGATCCAGTTCACCCATTCCGGCGGCGCGGTGGTGCCGTCCGTGGGGGTATTGAACTGCGCGAGCAGGGACGGCAGGTAGAGGATGGACGAGGCGAAGATGACGGGAATGACGCCGGCCATGTTCACCTTGATCGGAATGTAGGTGCTCGTCCCGCCGAGCGTGCGGCGTCCGACCATGCGCTTGGCGTACTGCACCGGGATGCGGCGCTGGGACTGCTCCACGAAGATCACCGCGGCAACCACGAACAGGCCCACCACCAGCACGCCGAGGAAGACATTCACGCCCTGGGCGGTGAAGATCTCCCCGAGGGCGCTCGGGAAGCCGGCGGCGATGGAGACGAAGATCAGGATGGACATGCCGTTGCCCACGCCCTTTTCGGTCACCAGTTCGCCCATCCACATGATCATGCCGGTGCCGGCGGTGAGGGTGATGATCAGCAGGATGATGGTGACCAGGTTGTCGTCCGGAATGATCGGCACCGGACAGTTGCCCAGCAGCGCCCCGCTGCGGGCCAGCGACACCAGCGTGGTGGCGTTGAGCAGGCCGAGGGCGATGGTCAGGTAGCGCGTGTACTGGGTCAGCTTGGCCTGGCCCTGCGCGCCCTCTTCATGCAGCTCCTGGAAGCGGGGAATGACCACCCGCAGCAGCTGGACGATAATGCTGGCGGTGATGTACGGCATGATGCCGAGGGCGAAGATGGAAACCTGCAGCAGCGCACCGCCGCTGAAGAGGTTGACGAACTGGTAGAGCCCGCCGCTGGTGTTGCCCAGGGCCAGACACTGCTGGACGTTGCCGTAGTCGACACCCGGGGCCGGGATGAACACCCCCAGGCGGTAGATGGTAATAATACCGAGCGTGAACAACAACTTGCGCCGCAGGTCCGGCGTCCGGAATACCCGGCCAATCGCGCTTAGCAAGCGTCCTCCTGAAAGTTCTGGATGCCGAATTGCGGCAAGTCACAAGTACCGAGTCTATCGTTTCGGCCGCATCCTGAATAAACCGGATTAACCGAAGAGTCTCCCGGACCCCGGCAGCTGCCGGTTTCCGGGAGACTCATTCAGGTGCGGTGGAAGATTGCGCCGGAGCTTACAGGGCAGTGGCGCTGCCGCCGGCGGCGGTGATCTTCTCGGCGGCGCTGGCGGAGAAGGCATTAACCTTCACATCGACCTTGACGGTGATGTCGCCGGTGCCCAGGACCTTGACGGGCTGGTTCTTGCGAACGGCGCCCTTGGCCACCAGGGCCTCCACGGTGACTTCGCCGCCTTCCGGGAACAGCTCGTTGAGCTTGTCCAGGTTGACCACCTGGTACTCGACCCGGAACGGGTTCTTGAAGCCGCGCAGCTTCGGCAGGCGCATGTGCAGCGGCAGCTGGCCGCCGGCAAAACCTGCCCTGACCTGGTTGCGGGCCTTGGTGCCCTTGGTGCCGCGGCCTGCGGTCTTGCCCTTGGAGCCTTCGCCACGACCCACGCGGGTCTTGGCGGTCTTGGCGCCGGGGGCCGGACGCAGGTGGTGCACCTTCAGAGTGTTGTTCTCTTGTGCCATCTCTACTTCGCCTCCTCAACCTTCACCAGGTGGGAAACAGTGTTCACCATGCCCACGGTCACGGCATCGGCGCTGCGGACCACGGTGTGGCCGATACGCTTCAGGCCCAGTGAACGCAGGGTGTCGCGGTGGTTCTGCTTGCCGCCAATGACGGACTTGATCTGGGTGATTTCCAACTTCGCCTCGGACGGAGCCAGATTCTTACGCGTGGTCATTAGGCACCTGCCTTCTGCTGGAGATTGCGGAGCAGGGACGCCGGGACGACCTCATCCAGCGGCAGGCCGCGGCGGGCTGCCACTGCCTGCGGCTCCTCCAGCTTGCGCAGGGCGTCGACGGTGGCGTGCACGATGTTGATCGCGTTGGACGAACCCAGCGACTTGGAGAGCACATCGTGGACACCGGCGCACTCGAGCACGGCGCGGACCGGACCGCCGGCAATAACACCGGTACCGGCGGACGCCGGGCGCAGCATGACAACGCCTGCCGCGGCCTCGCCCTGGACACGGTGGGGCACCGTGCCGGCAACGATCGGGACGCGGAAGAAGGTCTTCTTGGCCTCCTCCACGCCCTTGGCAATGGCCGCGGGAACTTCCTTGGCCTTGCCGTAGCCCACGCCGACCAGGCCGTTGCCGTCGCCGACAACCACCAGGGCGGTGAAGCTGAAGCGCCGGCCGCCCTTGACGACCTTGGCAACACGGTTGATGGTCACCACGCGCTCGAGGAACTTGTCCTTCTCGGCATCGCGGCCGCTGTCGCGTCCGCCGCGGCCGCCGCGCTCGCCGCGGCCGCCACGGTCACCGCGCTCCCCGCGGCGTCCGCCGCGGCGCTCCTCTTGGGAGGATGCTGCAGTGGTCTCAGTTGCTTCAGTCACCTGAGTTTCCTTTTCGTTATTCTCAGCGGTCACAGTGCCAGCCCGCCTTCACGTGCGCCGTCGGCCACCGCGGCCACGCGGCCGTGGTACTTGTTGCCGCCGCGGTCGAAGACAACGGCTTCGATGCCGGCCGCCTTGGCACGCTCGGCGACGAGCTCGCCGACACGCCTGGCCTTGGCCGTCTTGTCGCCCTCGAGCGTCCGCAGGTCGGCTTCCATGGTGGAGGCCGAGGCCACGGTGACGCCCCTGGTGTCGTCGACAACCTGGACGAACACGTGCCGTGCCGAGCGGGTGACCACCAGGCGCGGACGGACCGCGGTGCCCGAGACCCGCTTGCGCACGCGCAGGTGGCGGCGTCCGCGGGCGGCGGACTTGCTCTTGGAGGTGCGCTTCTTGTTGATGCTGATCGCCATGATTACTTACCAGCCTTTCCGACCTTGCGGCGGATAACTTCGCCGGCGTAACGGATGCCCTTGCCCTTGTAGGGGTCCGGCTTGCGCAGCTTGCGGATATTGGCAGCAACCTCGCCGACCTGCTGCTTGTTGATGCCGGAGACGGTGAGCTTGGTCGCGCTCTCGACGGCAAAGCTGATGCCCTCGGGAGCCTGGATGGACACCGGGTGGCTGTAGCCCAGGGCGAACTCGAGGTCCGCGCCCTTGGCCTGGACACGGTAACCGGTTCCGGTGATCTCGAGCTTCTTCTCGTAGCCTTCGGTCACGCCGACGATCATGTTGCTGATCAGGGTGCGGGTCAGGCCGTGCAGGGAGCGGGAAGCGCGCTCGTCGTTCGGGCGGGTAACGGTGATGGTGTTGTCGTCCAGGGAGACGGCAATCGGGGAAGCAACGGTGTGCTGCAGTTCGCCCTTGGCACCCTTGACCGAGACGAGGTTGCCGTCGATCTTGACCTCGACGCCGGCGGGAACGGTGATGGGGAGACGTCCAATACGTGACATTATTCTCTTTCCTTCCCGTTACCAGACGTAGGCGAGGACTTCGCCGCCCACGCCCTTCTTGCCGGCCTGACGATCAGTCATCAGCCCGGAAGAGGTGGACAGGATTGCGATACCCAGGCCACCCAGCACGCGCGGCAGGTTGGTGGACTTCGCGTAAACGCGCAGGCCCGGCTTGGAGATGCGGCGGATGCCGGCGATGGAACGCTCGCGGTTCGGCCCGAACTTCAGGTCGATGGTCAGCTTCTTGCCAACCTCGGCCTCCTCTTCCTTCCAGCCGGCGATGTAGCCTTCGGCCTTGAGGATGTCGGCGACGCGTGCCTTGAGCTTGCTGTACGGCATGGACACGGTTTCGTGGTATGCCGAGTTGGCGTTGCGCAGACGAGTCAGCATGTCTGCGACAGGATCTGTCATTGTCATTGGGCTCTTGCCCTTCCTCGTAACGGTTTCCTGGCTCCGGCCGGAGCGACCGGGCCGGACCTGTTACGTAGTTGAGTTAGTCTTCGGTCTTGAACGGGAAGCCCAGCGCCTTGAGCAGCGCGCGGCCTTCGTCGTCGGTCTTGGCGCTGGTCACTACGGTGATGTCCATGCCGCGCACCCGGTCGATCTTGTCCTGATTGATCTCGTGGAACATGGACTGTTCGGTCAGACCGAAGGTGTAGTTGCCGTTGCCGTCGAACTGCTTGCCGTTCAGGCCGCGGAAGTCGCGGATACGCGGCAGGGCGAGCGTGACCAGGCGGTCCACGAATTCCCACATGCGGTCCCCGCGCAGCGTGGTGTGCGCGCCGATCGGCATGCCTTCGCGCAGCTTGAACTGGGCGATGGACTTGCGGGCCTTGGTCACCATCGGCTTCTGGCCGGTGATCTCGGTCAGGTCGCGCACGGCGCCGTCGATGAGCTTGGAGTCCTTGGCGGCATCCCCAACACCCATGTTCACCACGACCTTGACCAGGCGCGGGATCTGCATGACGTTCTCGTACTTGAACTCGTTCTGCAGGGATTCGCGGATCTCGGCAGCGTACTTGGCCTTCAGGCGCGGCTGGATCTTCACAGCTGCTTCAGTCATTAGAGTGCCTTTCCGGAAGCCTTGGCGTAGCGGACACGCACGGTCTTCGTCACGCCGTCCTTCTCGACCGTCTCCTCGCGGAAGCCGACGCGGGTCGGCTTCTTGGTCTCCGGGTCGACGATGGCGACGTTGGAGATGTGGAGCGGGGCCTCGACAACCTCGATGCCGCCGGTCTTGGTGCCGCGGGCGGACTGGCCGACCTTGGTGTGCTTGGTGATGCGGTTGATGCCCTCGACCAGCACGCGGTTGGACTGCGGGAATACCTTCAGGACCTTGCCCTGCTTGCCCCGGTCGCCACCGCGTTCCGGCTTGGCACCGCTGATGACCTGGACCAGGTCACCCTTCTGGATCTTTGCGCCCATGCTTACAGCACCTCCGGAGCCAGCGAGATGATCTTCATGAACTTCTTGTCGCGAAGCTCGCGCCCGACCGGGCCGAAGATACGGGTACCGCGCGGGTCGCCGTCGTTCTTCAGAATCACCGCAGCGTTTTCGTCGAACTTGATGTAGGAACCGTCCGGCCGGCGGTGTTCCTTCCTGGTGCGGACGACGACCGCCTTGACGACGTCACCCTTCTTTACGTTGCCGCCCGGGATGGCATCCTTGACGGTGGCAACAATGACGTCGCCAATGCCTGCGTAGCGACGGCCTGATCCCCCGAGAACGCGGATCGCCAGGATTTCCTTGGCTCCCGTGTTGTCGGCGACCTTCAGTCGCGACTCCTGCTGAATCACTTATTACTCCTGTCGTCGCGCCGGTTCTCAGAGCGTTTCTGAGCCTTGCGGAACGGATATGGGTTGGCCCCGCACCGGGCTCCCCCTGGCCGCGCGTCAGCGCTGGGCCCGAAGGCGGTGGCGGGAATTTGCCTGTTCTGTCCATACGGGAAGGTGGATAGTCTTCCCAAACGGCACAGGCAAGATTACTAGTTTATTACCAAGACACCCCGGACACGAAATTCAGCTCGTTGCGGCTGAATCCAGCGGCCGGGGGCTCGTACTTTTCAAGGGGAACGGATCCCCTTCAACCCCTCCCGGTGCCGGGAGGGAAACCTGAGGGCCGGGCCCGCCCGCCTTCACGGGCGGGCCCGGGGGCAACCGCGCGGTTGCCTGGCCTACTTGGCCTTCTCGAGGATCTCCACCAGGCGCCACCGCTTGGTCGCGGACAGCGGGCGGGTCTCGGAGATCAGGACCAGGTCGCCGATGCCGGCCGAGTTCTGCTCGTCATGGGCCTTGACCTTGGAGTTGCGGCGCATAACCTTGCCGTACAGCGCGTGCTTCACGCGGTCCTCGACCTCGACCACGATCGTCTTGTCCATCTTGTCGGACACGACGTAGCCGCGGAGGGTCTTCCGGTTGCCGCGAACCTGTGCTTGGGTCACAGATGCTTCCTTCTCACTCATTTGGCATCATCCTCGGCAACCTCGGCCGGAGCCTCGGCGGACTCGGCGGCTTCGGCCTTCTTGGACTTCCTGGCTGCCTTCGTCTCGTCCTGGACGTCGGCGGCCGGAGCCGCGACGTCCGGACGGATGCCCAGCTCGCGTTCGCGCAGCACCGTGTAGATGCGGGCGATGTCGCGCTTGACGGCACGCAGCCGGCCGTGGTTTTCCAGCTGCCCGGTGGCGGACTGGAAGCGGAGGTTGAACAGCTCCTCCTTGGCCTTGCGCAGCTCCTCTACAAGACGCTCATTGTCGAAAGTCTCGAGCTGATTGGGTGCCAGTTCCTTCGAACCAACTGCCATGTCTATTCACCACCCTCGCGACGCACGATGCGTGCCTTCAACGGCAGCTTGTGGATTGCCAGGCGCAGGGCCTCGCGAGCTACCTCTTCATTGACACCGGAGAGTTCGAACAGAACCCGGCCCGGCTTGACGTTTGCGACCCACCACTCCGGCGAACCCTTACCGGAACCCATGCGGGTTTCGGCCGGCTTCTTGGTCAGCGGGCGGTCCGGATAGATGTTGATCCAGACCTTGCCGCCACGCTTGATGTGGCGGGTCATGGCGATACGGGCTGCCTCGATCTGGCGGTTGGTGACGTATGCGGGCGTAAGCGCCTGGATACCCCACTCGCCGAAGCTGACCTGGGTGCCGCCGGTGGCAGCGCCGGAACGGCCCGGGTGGTGCTGCTTGCGGTGCTTGACTCGACGTGGGATAAGCATTTAAGCCTCTCCTCCTTCTGCAGCCGGCGCCTCGGCGGCAGCCTCGGCGGCCGGTGCGGCCTCGGCTGCCGGGGCAGCGTTGCGGTCAGTACGACGACGGCGCTCGCCGCGGTCGC
>NZ_JBHTML010000146.1:0-10388 GCF_042679445.1 Arthrobacter sp. GCM10027362 | reverse complement strand
GCAGGAGGGGAAGACATTGCCCCGGCTTTGCCCCGGCCGGGGCAATGCCCTGCCCGGGGTCAGCGGCGGGCATCCATTCATTCATTCGGAGACCCGTAGACCGGGACGTCCATCTTCAGTTCCCCGGGCCGGTAAAGCCCCAGATGTTCAGCGAGCCGCATCACCTGGTCGGGGGTGCCCTGCTTCTACATCGTGACCAGGGGTCGTCGTTGTCCCGCCACCAGTTGCCGTGCCACTTGTGCCAGACCCGCCGTCATCAGGGCGACCGAACCTGACGAAAGCCCGTAGGGAGCCGTTCCGGAAATCCGCTGTTTCCCGCAAGCCGAGGGATTCGTCGAAGGCCTTTTGTACGGGCTCACCGTCGGTCAGCAGGACCTTCTGCCGCACATGGGCATAACGGGTCATGGCCTCGGCTGCCAAGGCGTGCCCGATGCCGTCGCGCCGGTGGTCCGGATGGACCAGAATGTCCTGGAGGTAGCAGATCGAGGCGCCGTTCGAGATGACGCGGGCCAGGCCGACAAGTTTGGTTCCAAGGCCGGCCTCGACGACCAGGGACGATCCGGCCAAGGCAGCTGCCAGGACTGCCGGGTTGTCCGTGTAGGCGGACCAGCCCACGGAGTTGTACAGGTTCAGGACCTCGCCCGGATCGAGGCCGGCGGCTTCAACCGATCGGGTTACTGCCATGGTCCCCATCCAAGCAGAAGCTCCGTTATTTCCCATGAAGCCGTTTACTGGATTCAGCCCTTGATTCTCGATGCCACGAGCGGTGCCCTGAGCCACCATAGAAGCCTGTCAATTCGCACACGTCCTTTGACATTGGGCATGCCCAATAAGCCGGTCGATCCCCTCCCGGCGCACTTCGGGCCGGGAGGGGATCGACGGGCGGGTCCTGATGCGAAAGGGCTACCTGCCGCCAATGGTGACGTAGCTGTCCGGCTCGACATCGGTCAGGGTGGACCAGTCACAGTCCGTGGTGGACCCGTACGTCACGAGCTCATACAGGCACCAGACAAAGCCTCGATCGGTCTTCATCCAGCCTTGGGACTGCCGTGCCGCCCGCTGCTCGGTCTTGCAACTGGTGAGCAGGAGGGCAACGACGGCCAGAATGGCCAGTTTCTTCTTCACGGGAGGGGTACCTTTCGGTGCAGGTTCGCAGCCGGATTATCCCGGCCCAGGCACCATGTGTGCGGCAGGATCACAGGCGTGCATCGGAATCCACGGAGCTTACATTCAGGCCCAACTCTTCAAGCTTGGGCCGGGAGCCTTGAAGAGCCGGGCCGCACACCCTTAGTCGTCAAGTCCTGCGTCGATCCGGTCCAGTGAAGCGGCAACGAAGCGATATGCTTCCAGCCCCCGCCGGCGGCCCGGACTGCCTGCGGTCCACGCCCACGCTCCTGTGCTGGAGCACGGCCAGCCGGGGCCCGTCCGAGATGTCGGTGTGGAACTCCTTCAGCCGGCGGGCCCGGATGGCAGGTCGGGCCCGGATCCCGGCCCAGGTGTGGACGCCCGCCCGTGGCCGGTCCGGTCTGGGTACGGATGCCATAGCACGGCTGGATCTCTATCTCAGTCATGGACCTGTTCCCCAGTAGTCCGGCGGATGGCAGGCAGCCGCGGCCAGCCGGGCTGATCGCTGTTCTGTGACGCACGGTGCACCGCCGGGTCGATCAGCTCGCGGATGTCGGAACTCAGCTCGGCCTGGTAAACCATGCCGCATCCGGAAGTCCTGGTCCTGCCACTTCAGGTGCACGTAATTCCGGGGCCAGCCGATCGCTTTGGCGCCCGGGTTACCGGATGCCTGTCGAAGTCCGGATGCCAGAGCGGAGTGGTGTCCAGAAGGCGGCCCAGCCTGTGAGGAGTCAGCCTTGTTCACCGGCCCGTTGTGGCACCGACTGATCGGCATAAAGTAAGGACACAGGGGCACTCTGGAAGGGGGCGGGATCATGGAGGAACGCAACAGCCTGACCGGGATCATCGGCCCGTGCTACGACGCCGCAGGGCTGCCGGCGCTGCCGACCAACGCGGACGTGATGGTCCGGTTCTTCCGGGAGGTCCCGGCCGCCCCGGCACCCAGGCCAAGCAGCTCCGGATCATCCGGAGGGTCCAGCGGGACGCCAGGCAGATCCTGCCGCAGCCGCTGACCGCCGTCGAGGTGGAAGCCATCGTCGACGGGCTGATCGCCACGCTGAAGGCAGGCGGCGTGGAGCTGGGCATACGACAGATGGGGGCCGTGATGAAGCCAATGACCGCCAAGGTCGCCGGACACTTCGACGGCCAGGCCGTCAGCGAGATCGTCCGGGCCCGTCCGGCGGGCCAGCCACCCGCTCGAAGGCCCCGTCGTCAACAGTCCGCGGGGTCGTAACGGAGCCTCCCAGTATTTTCCGGTGACCGGACTGTCTGCGGGGCGTAGCCTTCAAGAAGGGGGCACGGCAATCGGGAGTAGCCCATGGACCTGAAGGAAGCCGCGGCCGCCGAGGCCCGGGAGAATATGGCCAAAGCGTGGGCCGCAGTCGAAGGCGCCTGCATTCGGTCCGCCGCCGAATACTTGTCCGACTTCGACCTCCGTTCTCCGGAGGAGCCGGACAAGACGGTCTTTGACGCGGCCTACGACATGGAGGTCCGCTACTGGGGCAGGAGCTACCAGGACCTGCCCCGCAACATGTGGGAGACCTCGACAGGCGAAGACATGGAGGATGCGCTCAAGGAGAGTTGGACCCTTGCCCTGGCAAAACAGCTGCTTGCCATGCCGGGAGCCGATTCCCTCCGTGCCTGGGCAGAGCAGGAAGCCGGCGACCCGGCTGATGCCGTCGCACGGAACCTGCTGGAGACAGATCTGGACCTGGACGAACGCATCGCCGAAGAGTTCGTTGACCTGATCAATAAGGTGGGCCGAATGACGGTCCGCGAGGTGCTGACAGCCGGCAGCGGGGCCCGCCGCGACGCGCCCCGGGGGGAAGGGCAGGGCCGGCGGGACAGGGAACAGTTCCAGCACCACCTGCGCTGCCAGGAGTTCTACCGGGAGAACAAGGCCGCGTTCCTGCAGGCGTGCGGCCTCGAAGACCGCAGGATCGGCATCGACGACCGGACCACTGCCGAGGACGGCGTCAGGCGCTTGGGCTGGACGCTGGAGCAGCGGGTGATGTTCGCTGAGGGGGCGCCCCGGGATGCGCTCAGCGGCAAGCTGCGCGCCCTGCTGAAGCAGAAGACCTTCGGAGTCCTGCCGGAAGCGTCCTGACGGCCGGGCCCGGCCCTTCGACACCATGATCCGGCGGACATTCCCGCGCCGGGCGGTCAGGGTATGAAGAAGGTTTCAGCCGCTGGCCGGTTCAGGTGCGCCCACCCGTCCGGGAACACGCCGAGCAGCAACAGGATGCCGGCTCCTTCAGTCACGAAAACCTGCATGTTAGAGGTTTTCACATGCTGCTGCACCGCGCTCATGGTCCGACCTTCGTCCGTGTACCTTCCGGATGCAGATATGGTCCCACTGACACCCAGCCGCCGGAGCCAGGCGTGGCGCGAGAGGACTGGAAGCCCGGCACTTGGCTGCCGGCAAACGAATAGGGTATACCGTGGCCCTGGCCCGGACAGCCATCCGGTCCTCAGAGTTTCGTGCTGCCGCGGGTTTGGCGATACCGGGCTTGCACGCAAATGCTAAGCATGCTTAGCTTGCGGCGTAAGCAATTTTCCCGATGCCGTTCACGGTGTGCGCCCGGTCCGGACGCGCCCCGTAGGCCAGGAGGAAAAGCATGATGTCTACCGAAGACCGTGCAGCCGTGTCGCCGGGGCCTTCGCTGCTGCAGCTTCCGGCCGCCGGCTCGTTCCGGTCCGCGGCCCGGCCCGCGCCACGCCGCTCACCGCCCCGGTCAAGAATGAAAGGGCACGGTCCCCCGTTCCACCGGTGTTCGGAGAGTTCCATGCCGGGCAGCAGTGTGCCGGGCAGAGCCGGCGGCAGCTAGGAACCCACGGCCTCGGCCCGGGGTCGACACGCCAGGGGGAAAGCACCGCTGCCGCGGCCAATATGAAGAACCGCGCGCAGGAGGCCGGGGTCAACGTGCAGGACACCCGCGCCACCGCCTGAACCGGCAGCCCAAAAGCAGCTCGCACCATAGCCACGAAACCGACCGGCGGCGCCCGGACGACGCCACCGGGAACACAAACCGGACGTGGATAGTCCTCGCCCGGCGGAAACAAAAGGAAGTGCGATGATCGCCAGAGAACACATTGACCGTCTCATCGGCTCCAACGCGAACGTGATCGACTCCGAGGGAAACAAGATCGGCTCGCTCGGGGAGCTCTACCTCGACGACCGGACCAACGAGCCGAACTGGGCCACGGTCAAGACCGGTCTGTTCGGCACATCTGAAACCTTCGTGCCGCTGGATGCCGCCACCGTCGACGGCGACGACATCCGGGTCCCCTACACCAAGGACCAGGTCAAGGACGCCCCGCGCATCGATCCAGGCGGCCACCTCAGCGAGGCGGACGAAGACCGGCTCTACCGGCACTACGGCCTAGCCGGCGCCGGCTCCTTCAACACCGGCTACTCGGGTGCCGCCGGCACCGCCGCGGCCGGCACGGCCGGGTACACCGGAACCGAGGATACTGCGGGCACCACGGGGTACGAGGGGACTGCCGGGGCCGCCGGCACCCGCACCACCGGCTACGACACCTCCGGCCCCACCACCGACGACGCAATGACCCGCTCCGAGGAGCAGCTTAACGTCGGCAAGGAGACCCGGGAGGCCGGACGGGCCCGGCTGCGCAAGTACATCGTGAGCGAGAACGTCACTCAGACGGTCCCGGTCAGCCGGGAGGAGGTCCGGGTCGAGCGCGAGCCGATCACCGACGCCAACCGGGACGCGGCTATGGCCGGACCGGATCTGAGCGAGGAGGAGCACGAGGTGGTCCTGCACGAGGAACGCCCCGTGGTCGAGAAGGAAACCGTGCCGGTCGAGCGGGTGCGCCTGGACACCGAGACGGTCACCGACGAGGAGACGGTCTCCGAGCAGGTCCGCAAGGAGCAGATCGAGACCGACGGCGAGGACACCGGGCGCCGGGACCGCGGGCTCTGACCTGCCGGGAACCTGGTACCGGGCGGGGATCCCTGCGGCACGGCCGTGGGGATCCCCACCCGGCGCGCCGGGATAAAATGCCGGTGGCCCGGTCCGGGTGTGCCCGGTCCCGCAGCAGGAAGCATGGCCGGGCCGACCCCTCCTGGAGGCCCGCCCCCTTCACTCGGTCCCGGCTCCATCCCGGCGGCCGGGGTCCTTCTTGCGGGGCGGCCACCCCAGGGGAAAGACGGCAAGGCCGGCCCGGCACCTTGTGCCTTCGAAGCCTCGCCGCCATGCCAGCCACGCCGCTGTAGTGTGGAGGCCAAATACCTGCCCGGCATCAGGTCAACGCGTGGCACTGGCAGGACAGCACAGGGCAATACCGCGGCGACAGAGCCGGCCCCTGGCCGACACCGCGTCTGCGTTCGGGCGTGTGCTCTGGCATGCCGCACAGTTGCGCATATTCAGCGATACTGTGGCGCCCATGATCATCCGCTTGACCGCGAATACCGCGCCGTACTGGGACGATCGTGCGATTTTCCGGGCCGCACCCCGCCACGGAATCCCTGCAATCTGTGGAGCTTAGGGGAATCGAACCCCTGACCTTTTCATTGCGAACGAAACGCTCTACCAACTGAGCTAAAGCCCCGTGACCCGGCGGCTACGCCGATCCACTGCGTTCGATCATATGTCGCCAACCGCAATTTTGCCATTCGGCGTGTAACGAATCGGCCGCTGCCGGCGGGCCCGCACCCGCTTCCGCGCATCCAGGCCTAGGATTCAGGCAGGCGCGGGAAAGTCGGCCCGCCCGGCCGCCGCCCACCCAACCGTCCGCCGCACCGGAGGCCCAAGGCACCATGGAAAGCCAAGTCCTGAAGATCGTGTACACGTTCTTCCTCGGGATCATCATTTCCCTCTTCGTGGGCCTGGGCATCCGCACCTTCTACGCCCCGCCGGAGCCGCCGCAGTACCCGGCCACGCAGATCACCAAGGCGAACCCCACCGACGAGGAAATCGCCAAACAGCAGAAACAGCAGGAGGAACAGGAGCGCGCCTTCCGCGCATACGAGGAGCAGAACAGCACGTATAACCGCAACGTGAGTACCATCGCGCTGGTGGCTTCGGTCATCCTGCTCGGGGCGAGCCTGCTGCTGGAGAAGCGGAACCGGGTGCTGGCCAACGGCATCCTGCTCGGCGGCCTGTTCACCCTGCTGTACAGCATTGGCAGGGGCTTCGCCTCGCAGGACACCCTGATGACGTTCATCGCCGTGACCGTGGGCCTGGCCGTGGCGCTGGTCCTGGGCTACCGGAGGTTCTTCGAACCACCCAGCCGGCAGGCTTAACCGGCAAGGCCCCTGCTCCCGGGAGGAGCAGGGGCCTTGCCGTGTGAACAACATGGCCGGACCTGTGCCACGGTCCCGGACAGGCCGGCGGCGGGATCTGCCGAGGCCTGCGCGCCGCGGGCCCTGGCTTGTGGCCTCGACCCGCTTTGGTAGCCATCAGAACAGTTTCACGACAAACAGAGCAAGGGACGATAATAAGACCGGTCAATCTGACCAACTTATTCGGAAGAATCGGGCAGGAAGTGGTCATATTGCAGGAACTGGACCAAACGGACCGGCGGATCCTGCTGGCACTGGACGAGGATCCCCGGATCCCGATCATGCTGCTGGCGCAGAAACTCGGCCTGGCACGCGGCACCGTGCATGCGCGGCTGGAGCGGATGGCCGCCTCCGGCACCCTGCGGCCGAACTCCGCCCGGCTCCTGCCCGCCGCCCTGGGCCGAGGGGTCATGGCGATGGTGAGTGCCGAACTGGACCAGAGCAAGCTCAATGACGCCGTCGAGGCACTGCGCCGCGTTCCGGAAGTCCTGGAGTGCCACGCGCCGGCCGGAGATACGGACCTGCTGCTGCGCGTGGTGGCCCGCAGCCCGGACGACCTGTACCGGGTGAGCGAGGAAATCCGGCTCTGCCCGGGCATTACGCGCACCTCCACGCAGATGTTCCTGCGCGAGGTCATTCCGTATCGCACCACCGGGCTGCTGCAGGAGGACTGAGGGCGCCTCCCGCTCCTGAGGGGACAAGCCTCAGAGGAAAAAGTGCACGACGACGCCGATGCTCCAGACAGTGCCGGCGCCGAAGGCACAGCCGAGTTCGGCGAGCACCCCCAGCCCCATCGCCTTCAGTGCCGCGGCGCTGGCCCCGGCGGCCTCCCGAAAGTCGCGGCGCCGGACGAATTCGCTCAGCAGCAGCCCGACGGCGAAGCCCACGAACAGCCCCACCACGGGCAGCACGAACATGCCGGCGATTCCCAGGACCACACCGGCCAGGATCGAGCGGTTGGGGATCCGGCGTTCCCTCAGGCGCCTGCCGGTCAGCACCGCCCCGGCGAGCATGCCGGCGGCGACGAACACCATCCCCACCGCGAAGACCACCCAGCCCAGGGTGCTCTGCAGCGTCACGGCCCACAGCAGCAGCCCGACCGCGATGGTGATCGAGCCGGGCAGGACGGGGACGACGACGCCGGCCATACCAACGGCGATGAGCAGGCCGCTCAGGATGGTCGCAGTGATCTGGGCTTCCATCCCCCCAGCTTAGAGATTGAGGCGCTCCGGCCCCACTCCAGGACGCTCCCGCCGGGCCGGATGGCGCTTGCGCCACCCCAGATATGCGGCTCCCAGCACGACTACGCCGGCAAGCACTCCCGCGGTGACGGGAGACTCCAGCAGCAACGCGAACCAGGCCGCGACTGCCGCCAGGCCGACGGTCGCGTAGACGCCGGCCCAGACCAGGCTGCCCAGTGCGACTGCCGGAAGAAAGCGGCTCTGGGGCATGCGGGCCAGGCCGGCGCTGGCGAGGACCGCTGTCTGCAGGCCTACGGTGAGGAAGCAGAGCGTGACTGCGAACGGGCCGAACCTGTTCATGAGGCGCGCGGCACGACGCATCACAGCACTGTCCAGGTGCTTTTTCGGACGGCTGCGCCGGACACCGACGGCGAGCCCACGGGCCAGCCAGTAGGTGCCGTTGGCGCGCAGCATCACCCCGCAGAAGAGTGCCAGAATGGCCCAGCCCAGCGGAAGGCCCAGGAAAATATCCATAAGCTTCCTTCCTCACGCCGGTTCGGACACATCTATTCTACGTTTCGTAGAAAAAGTCTGCAGGCGGCGGTCCCGCCATGAGGCAACGGGAGCCGGCGTCCCGGTATTCCGGACCGGGATCAGCCGGCGGCGAAGGTCGCGGTGAACGAGCCCGAGGCGAGGGTATGCGCCATGATGTTGAACCGTGCGGCGGTGTGGCTCGTGCCGGCGGGCGGGCCCAGCTTCTCCACGTCCAGCGCATACACGGTAAACACGTAGCGGTGGTTTTCCCCGGCGGGCGGGTTCGGGCCGCCATACCCGGGGTGGCCGTAGTCGTTGTTCACCGTCACCGTGCCGGGCACCGTTGTGTCGCCGCCGAAGTCCGTGGTGCCGGCCGGGATGTCGAATTCAATCCAGTGCCAGAAACCGCTGCCGGTGGGCGCGTCCGGGTCGAAGCAGGTGACAGCGAAGCTCCTGGTGCCTTCCGGGGCCCCCTCCCAGTGCAGGTCCGGGACCTTGTTCCGGCCGCCGGCGCCCTTGGCCGCATAGTCGGAAGCGATCACCGAACCATCCGGGATCGCCTTGCTGGTCAGGGTCATGGTCCGCGGCTTTTCCGCCAGCGGGTCCCGGATCTCGAGTGCGCCTTCTGCCATGGGGATCCTCCTTGAGGCGTGGGGAATTGTCAGCGAGCGGGGCAGGGCCCTGCCGTGTTGCTGACGCGCCATGCAGGGACCCTGCTGCCCGTTCTACAGGCTACCGTGGTTCCGGCCGGGGCGGCATCGGCGGGCCTTAGCGCACGCCCCTGATCCGGTGCACGAAGACGGCCCCGAGCAGTCCGACGACGGCGGCGACGCTGAAGAGGGCCCGGTAACCGCCCAGGTGGAGCACAATCGGCGCGGCCAGCAGCGGCGCCAGTACCTGCGGCAGCGAGTTGGCGATATTGATGACGCCCAGGTCCTTGCCGCGGTCCAGGGCGTTCGGCAGCACCTGGGTCAGCAGGGCGAAATCCACCGCCAGGAACATGCCGAATCCGGCACCCAGCACGGCGGCCCCGGCCAGGGCCGCGGGCCAGGTGGGCACGGTGGCCATGATGACCGAAGCGGTGGCGATGGTGAGCGAGGAAGCGACCACGAAAGGCTTGCGCCGGCCCACCGCATCGCTCCAGCGTCCGCCCAGCACGGCCGTCACCACCACCACGGCGGCGTAGATGCCGGTCAGGATCAGCACGCCCGCCGCCGGGTCCGGGAAGCCGACCGCGTCCTGCAGGAAGTAGAACAGGTAGAGCGTGAAGAGGCTGTTGCCCAGGTTCACCAGGAAGCGGGTCAGCCAGGCCCAGCCGAAGTCCGGGTAACGCCGCGGCGAAACGTAGAAGCCCTTCAGGAACCCCGCCCAGCGGAACGGCGGCCGGTCCCTCCGGTCCAGCGGAACGCTGCGGCCCCGGACCAGGAACGGCACCGCGCAGGCGAGCAGGAAGGCGGCGCAGTAGAAGTAGCCGAGGACAAAGCCGCCGGCCAGCGCGGCCAGCACGGCCCCGAGCACGATGCCGACGGTCTGTCCCATGGCGGCCAGCCCGCCCACCTGCCCCCGCTGGGCGGCGGGAACCTGGTCCGGCACCGCTGCGGTAACCGCCGCGTAGGCGGCATTGCAGCCGGCCTGGACCAGGCACCAGCCCAGCACCATGACCGCGACCGACGGTGCCCCCGCCAGCAGCAGCAGCGCGGCAAAGGCCAGGACGGTGCCGCCGAGGACCCAGGGCACGCGGCGGCCGAGGCGCGAGGTGGTCCTGTCGCTCAGGGCCCCGGCCACCGGATTGGCCACCAGCGAGACCGCCGCACCGAAGCCGGTGGCCAAAGCCAGGACGGCCTCCTTCCGGCCGGGGTCGAAGGACTGGGACTGCTGCGCCAGCAGCACCTGCAGAGGCCCGAAAAAGGCCGCGTTGATGCCCAGGTTGGTCAGGACCACCGCGGTGATCCAGCCGGCGCGCACCCGCTGGACGGGCTCCCGCAAAGCCGCCGGCAGCGGTGCCGGGGAGGTCCCGCTGCCCTGGCCGCCGGCGTCGTGGAAAGTCATCTGCGTCCTGGCTCCTGGCTGAGTCTTGTGCTGCTGAACAGTTTCCCAGCGTAGCGATGCGGCACTGCGGGCCGGCACACGGCACGGCCGGGCGGGCGCCCAGCGGCCTGCCCGGTGCGCCGAACAGCACGAATGTTTCGGGCCGGCCACGCCATCGCGTCCGTTCACCGCCGGACCCGGTGGGACCGCGGGCG
>NZ_JBHTML010000145.1:0-10395 GCF_042679445.1 Arthrobacter sp. GCM10027362 | reverse complement strand
CGCCCGGCTGGCCGCCTTGGCGGGCGTGTTTCCGGCGGCGCTGGCGACGGCCGCAGCCGCCGCGCTCTGCTTCAGCGATGGCGAGCAGCCCTCGCTGACCGAGCACCTGGCCGGTATCCCCGCACGCGCGGCCGCCGAGGAATTGGACGGACTGCTGACCGGGATCACCGGCTTGCCGGACACCGACCCCCTGTCGGTGCGGATCCGGCGCGAATGGTCGCGGCTGGCCGGCGGGCAGGGCGGCAACCTGCTGCTGTCGCTGCGCCGCCGGCTCTGGGCCTGGAGCCCGAACCAGGAATCGTCCATGTCTGCGGCGGCGGTATGAGGATCACGTTCCTGCTCGCCAGGCGGGTGCCGGACGTTCCCAGTCCGGTGCTGCAGGTGGTCGCTGCCCTGCTCACCGCCGCCGGCCACCAGGTTGACGGCTGGATCCCCGAGGACAGGCTGCTCCGGGCCGACCGGTTCCTTCCCGACGCCGACCTGTACCTGCTCAAGTCGCATACCGAGCTGGCGCTCAGCCTCGCCGGCGTGCTCCACCACCAAGGCCTGCCGATCCTGAACCCCTACCCTGCGTGCGTGCGGGCCCAGGACAAGGTCACCGCGTCCCAGGCCCTGCGGGCCGCGGGCGTGATGGCGCCGGAGACGTGGCTGACCGGGGACCTGTCCCTGGCCGCGCCCCTGCTCGAGGCGGGACCGGTGGTCGTCAAGCCGCACCGCGGGCACCGCGGCGTGGGCGTGCATATAGTCCGCAGCACCGCCCAGCTGCAGTCCCTGCCGGAGCCGGCCGAACCGGTGGTCGTGCAGCGCTATGTCCCCGGCCCGGGGGAAGACCTGAAGGTCTACGTCGCCGGCGACCACGTCCATGCCGTGCGCAAGCGGTTCAGCGGCGACTCGTTCACCCGGCCCGGCAGGCCGGTGCCGGTGACGGACGCGGTCCGGGACCTGGCCCGGCGGGTGCGCAGTGCCTTCGGCCTCGAGCTGTTCGGGGTCGATGTCATCGAAAGCCCGCAGGGCCCCATACCCGTAGATGTCAACTACTTTCCCGGTTACAAGGGCTGCGAGGCCGGCGTGGCGGCCCAGATCGCCACGGTTATCCAGGAGCAGGTCCGGCATGCCCTGGGAGCGGAGGTGGGCGGATGAAACTGCGGCGGCTGCACAGCAGCCTCATCCATCAGTTGACCACGCCGCTGGGTACCGTGGTCATCGAGGGATTCGGCTCGCGCCTGGCCTTCGGCATCGTCAGCTTCGCGCTGCCCCTGTACGCCGTGTCGCTGGGCATGTCGCTGGCCTCGGTCGGGCTCCTGCTCTCGACCAATACCGCCGTGTCGATCGCCCTGAAACCGCTCATCGGCCCGCTGGTGGACCGCATGGGCGTCCGCCGCGCCTACGTCATCGCCGTGGCGCTGCGTACCGCCTCCATGCTCCTGCTCGTGGTCAGCTTCCAACCGTGGCAGCTGTTCGCGGTGCGCGGCCTGCACGGCGTCTCCATTGCCCTGCGCGACCCCGCCGCCGCCGCGGTGCTGGCCGGGCTGGGCGGCAAGCGGGCGGTGGCACGGCGTTTCGCGTGGTACCAAACCGCCAAGACGGTCGCCGGCTCGGCCGGGCGGTTCGCGGCCGGGGTGCTCATTACCCTGCTGATCGGCAACTACGCCTGGGTGTTCGTCGTCTCGGCTGCCATTTCCACGCTGCCGCTGGCGCTGATCCTGTGGCGGCTCAGGGGACCGGCCCTGGCCGGCCTCCGCCGCCCGCCCGCCGTCCATGCCGCCGCACGGGAGGCGTGGCGCCGCATGGGATCATACGCAGGCCTTGGCTTCCTCGCCTCCGGCACCGCGAATTTCATGTCCAACCTCCTGCCGGTCTTCGCCGTCGAGTACGCGGGCCTGCCCGCAGCGGCTGCCGGCGGCATCTACCTCGTCACGGCAGTCATAGCCCTGTCCGGGCCGGTGTGGGGATGGCTCGCCGACCGTGGCAACACCCATCTGGTCCTGGGCATGCGCGCCGTCGGCAACATTTTCTCCTCCGCCATCTGGCTGCTCTCCCCCACGTATGCCGGACTCATCGCGGGCAAGACCGCCGACGACCTGGGCAAGGCCGCCTTCCGGCCGGCCTGGGGCGCGATGATGGCCGACGCCGCGGAACGGGATCCGCGGCGCCGCGCGGCAACCCTGTCCCGGCTCAGCGCGGCAGAGGACCTGGGCGAAGCAACGGGCCCCATCGCCGCCGGCATGATCTGGACCGCCTGGGGTATCCCGGCGGTCCTGGGCGCGCGCATTGTGCTCGCGGTCGTGACCGAGGTCTACACCATCTTCCTCCACCGTGCCGTGTCGGCGCCGGCGGGCTCCGCCGAAGGCGCCGGCATCCGGTTGCAGAGCGGCGAGCCGCGCTAGCAGCCCGTGGCCGCGCACGTCCAGGATGCCCACCCGGTAGCCGGCAGATACGGGCAACGGCGTGAGACGGCGGAAGGTCCGGCGGGTATCACCCCTGCCATGGAGCAGCAGGATCGCCGGCCGCCGTGTGCGGGTGCCACACTGGCACCATGCCCTTCTATCAGGATGCTGCCGCTGCCCGGCCGCTGACGGGCATCCACCTCGTCCAGCGGACCCGCCGGCAGTTCCAGCTCGCCGAACCCATCTACTACCGCCGCCGGGGCGGGATCGGGGTCGTCACGGTCCGGGCGCACGACCTCACCCGGGGCCCGGAAGGAAACTCCTCGGATCTGGCCTCGGTGCCCACCTGGATGTGGGGACTCATAGCCAGCTACGGGCGGCAGAGCGCGCCGGCCCTGCTGCATGACCAACGCTTGGCCGAAACCAGGGAACTTCCGGCGCCGGTGGCCCTGCAGCAGCGGCGGATCTACGATGAAGAATTCCGGCAGGCACTGCTGGAGACGGACGTGGCACAGCTGCGGGCACGCCTGATGTGGGCCGCGGTTTCGGCGGCAAACTTCTTGTCCCACACGCGCATCCGCGGAAAGCTGATGGTGGCAGGCATCGCCGCCGGCAGCCTCGGCCTGCTCGCCGGCGCCGGCTTCTCCCTCGCCGGCGGCAGCCCGGCTCCGGCAGCTGCCGCCGTGACCGCCATCGCCGTCCTGTCGGCCCCGTGGGGCCGGGACTGGGCTGTCGTTGCCACCCTGTCCATGGCATTTGGCATTTTCGGCCCGGTCCTGGCCGTGGCCTGGGCCGGGCAGCTGCTGCTGTGGCTGTGCGAATCCCTCTGGTGGCTGGCCGCCAAGGCGTTTTCGGACCGGCCGGCGCCGCCTCCGACGCCCGGTCCGCTGGCGCGCAGCCGGGTACTTTAGTGCGGATGCGGGCAGCCTCCGCACGCCCGCCCGGGAAATCATGACCAAGATCACAATCCGGCGGACAGTTTCGGGCAGGGCGGCCAATTGCGGGCGAACTAAGATGGAGGTCAGCACCCCGGCCTCCGCGGCGAACACCCGGAACCGGAGGTTCGAAAACCCCTCATCCGCCCTCCCGGGCGCCTTTGGCATGCCCGGATTACCCATCATTCAGCACCCAGTTTTGGAGGAAGAACAGCAGTCATGTCATCGCAAGCTCTTGAGCATGGTGGCAACCGTGGCAACAAGCACCTGCCCGGGCGGATCAAAGCAAAGCTGCAGGCACTGTACCGCCGGGCGAAGGAGGCGGACCTGCGCCTGCCGCTGTGGGTCCTCGGCCTGACCTTCGGATTCTGGTTCGCGATTTTCTGGGCGGACGCGCCGCAGATCGGCAGCCTCTCCCCCGTTGCCGTGCTGTTGAAGATCTACGGCGCCGGCATTTCGGTGGCCGCCACCCTCGCCGTCGTCGCCGCCGCCGTCTGGACCATCGTCCGGCGGATGGGCTACGGCGATCTCTTCACGCCCGATTCGGACGAGAACGCGGACTGACGAGCCAAGCCGGAAGTGGGCCTGGTCCCCGTGCGCGCAGCGTGCGGGGACCAGGCCGTTCCGGCGGCATGCGTAGGATATGGGGACAGGCCCAACCGGACCTCCCACCGGCCGGCAACCGCGAGGAGCAACCCCATGACAGCCGAGGCAGCGCCGCGAAAACACCGCGCGGCCGGACGGCCGGTCCAGAAAATCCTGTCCAAGGAAGGCATCACCCTCGCGGCGCTCAAGCTCATCGCGGCCGGCGGCTATGACGCGCTGACCATGTCCGGACTGGCCCGCAAGCTCGGCGTCGCCCCCTCCGCGCTGTACAACCACGTCACCTCCAAGCATGACGTGCTGGTCCTGGTCCAGGACCATGTCATGGCCAACGTGGATGTCTCCGGCTTCGGCACCCTCCCGTGGGACGAGGCCGTCCGCCGCTGGGCCTGGTCCTACCGCGAGGTGTTCAGCCGGCACACCCCGCTGATCCCGCTGATCGCCGTGCTGCCCGTGGCCGGCGCCCCGCGGACCTTGGCCATGTACGAAAAGCTGACCTCCGGCTTCCTCGCGGCGGACTGGCCGCAGCCGCTGATCGTCCCGGCCATCGTGGCGCTGGAGTCCTTCATCTTCGGCTCGGCCTACGATGTCACCGCGCCGGAGGACATTTTCGAGCCCGGCGAACTGGCCGCGGCCAATCCAAAGTTCACCGCAGCCGTGCGTGCCCGGCAGCGCGACGAGGGCGCCGGTTCGCGCACGGCGGACGCCGCCTTCCGGCTGGGCCTGGAGGGGCTGATCAGCGGCCTTGGGGCGCAGCGCCGGGGCTGGGCCGGCGGTGCGCAGCCTCCGGAAAACCGGTAGGGACCCAAGGGGGAATCAATCACCGGGAACCAATATTGCCGGTCCACCCGTTAGGGTATTAAGCACAGAGCGTCTCGGGGGAAGACCACCTTAAGGGCGCCACCGACAACCGACTCTCTCCGGAGCAGCGGCACCAAAGGAGCTTAGGCGCGCGTGTTTCTCAAAACCTTCGGCTGGTCCCTGGCCATTACCGTCCTTTCCCTGGTCGTGGCCTTCCTCTACGGGGGACCGACCGCGCTGATCCTGTGCGCCATCCTGGGCATCCTGGAGGTGAGCCTGAGCTTCGACAACGCGGTGGTGAACGCGCGCATCCTGGAACGGATGAGCCCGTTCTGGCAGAAGATGTTCCTGACCGTGGGCATCGTGATCGCCGTGTTCGGCATGCGCATCCTGTTCCCGCTGCTGATCGTGGGCATCACCGCGCACCTGAACCCGGTCGAGGCCATCACCCTGGCCCTGGAGAAGGGTGACCCGGAGACCCCGGGCACCTACGCGTACCTGCTGCACGAGGCCCACCCGCAGATCGCCGCCTTCGGCGGGATGTTCCTGCTGATGCTGTTCCTGGACTTCATGTTCGAGGACCGGGACATCCGCTGGCTGCACTTTCTGGAAAGGCCGATCGCCAAAATCGGCCGGCTCAACGGCGCCTCCTTCATCGTGGGGCTGCTGGCGCTGCTGCTGATCGCCAACCTGGCCCGCGAGCACACCGTCACGGTGCTCACCGCCGGCATCGCCGGCCTGGTCACCTACTTCCTGGTCACCGCCCTGGGCGACCTGTTCGACGTGGACGCGGACGGGGACACCGACGCGGAGGACACCGGGGCCGTCGCCGCCCGGGCGGCCGGGCCGAACGCGGCCGCGAAGGTCACCGGCAAGGCCGCCTTCATGCTCTTTTTGTACCTGGAGGTCATCGACGCCTCGTTCTCCTTCGACGGGGTCATCGGCGCGTTCGCGATCACCGCGGACCCGATCATCATCGCCCTGGGCCTGGGCCTGATCGGGGCCATGTTCGTCCGCTCGCTGACCGTGTTCCTGGTCCGCCAGGGCACCCTGGACGAATACGTGTACCTGGACCACGGCGCCCACTGGGCCATCGGCGCCCTGGCCGTCATCCTGCTGGTCACCATCAGCGTCGAGGTCAACGAGGTCGTCACCGGCCTGATCGGCGTCGTCTTCATCGCCTCCGCCTTCCTCAGCTCCATCCGCCGCAACAAGCGCCTGGCCGCGGCCAGGCACTCCGAAGCAGTCACCGCAGCAACCAAGTAGAGAAAGAGGAACACCATGGCATTGAGCCTGCAGAAGGGCCAGTCCCTGTCCCTGACCAAGAGCGACGGCGCTTCCCTGACCAAGGTCCGGCTGGGCCTGGGCTGGGACGCGGCAGCGCCCGCCAAGCGGGGCCTGTTCGGCGGGCTCAAGACCGTTGAGGTGGACCTGGACGCTTCCGCGATCCTCTTCGATGCCGCCGGCCAGGCCCTCGACGCCGTCTTCTTCAACCAGCTGACCAGCCAGGACGGATCCACCCGGCACACCGGGGACAACCTCACCGGCGACGGCGAGGGCGACGACGAGACCATCCTGGTGGACCTGTCCGCGGTCTCCCCCTCGGTGGCGCACATCGTGTTCGTCATCAGCAGCTACAGCGGCCAGACCTTCGACAAGGTGGCCAATGCCTTTACCCGGCTGCTGGACGACTCCGCGCCGGGCAGCCCCGAGGTGGCCCGTTTCCAGCTCACCGACTCCGGCAGCCACACCGCCATGATCATGGCCAAGGTCTCCCGCCAGGGCTCCGGCTGGACCTTCCAGGCCATCGGCGAGCGCGCCGCCGGGCGCACCGTCAAGGACCTGATCGCCCCGGCCGCCCGGGTGCTCTAGGGAAAGGTGGCGTACCCATGTCCTCACTGACGCTGAGCAAAGGCGGCAACCTCTCCCTGACCAAGGCGGACCCCGGGCTGCGCCGGGCCATGGTCGGACTCGGCTGGGACCCGCGCACCACCAGCGGGGAAGCATTCGACCTGGACGCCTCGGCGCTGCTGCTCGGGGCCAACGGCAAGGTCCGCTCCCAGGACGACTTCATCTTCTACAATCAGCTTGAAGCCAAGGACGGCTCCGTGGTCCACCAGGGCGACAACCGCACCGGCGAGGGCGACGGGGACGACGAGCAGATCCTGATCGACCTGGACCTGGTCGCGGCCGACGTCGAGCGCATCGTCATCGCGGTCTCGATCGACCAGGCCGACGCCCGGGGGCAGAACTTCGGGCAGGTCCGCGACGCCTACTGCCGCGTGGTCAACCAGGAGACCGAGCAGGAGATCGTGCGCTTCGATTTGAGCGAGGATGCCGCCTCCGAAACCGCGATGATCTTCAGCGAACTCTACCGCCGCAACGGCGAGTGGAAGTTCCGGGCCATCGGCCAGGGCTATGCCAGCGGCCTGTACGGCATCGCCACGGACTTCGGCATCGCGCTCAGCTAGCGTTCGGCGGCTCCCCCGAGCCCTCGCAAGCTCGGGCCGGGGACCCCGGCCGCCTCACTTTTCGCAGCCTCGCTGCAAGCAGCGGCAAGGCATGAAGCGTTAACCGTCAGTATCCATACCCCCAGAAGCGAAGGAATCGATCAATGGCAGGCCTCACCCTTGACAAGGGCAGCAACCTTTCCCTGACCAAGACGGACCCCGGACTGCAGAAGGCCATCGTCGGCCTCGGCTGGGATCCGCGCACCACCACTGGGGAAGCATTCGACCTGGACGCCTCGGCGCTGCTGCTCGGGGCCAACGGCAAGGTCCGCTCCTCGGCGGACTTCATCTTCTACAACCAGCGGGCGGCCGCGGACGGCTCCGTGGTGCACGAGGGCGACAACCGCACCGGCGAGGGCGGCGGTGACGACGAGACGATCCTGGTGGATCTGAGTGCCATGGCTCCGGACGTGGAGCGGGTGGTCTTCGTCGTCTCCATCGACCAGGCCGAGGCCCGGCGGCAGAACTTCGGTCAGGTCCGCGGCGCCTACTGCCGCGTGGTCAACCAGGCCACCCAGCAGGAGATCGTCCGTTTCGACCTCAGCGAGGACGCGGCCCCGGAGACGGCAATGATCTTCTCGGAGATCTACCGGCACAACGGCGAATGGAAGTTCCGGGCCGTCGGCCAGGGCTATGCCACCGGCCTGGCCGGTATCGCCACGGACTTCGGCGTGCAGCTGGGCTGACCGCCCGCCTGCCCAGCATCCCCGCAGCATCTCCATCCATCGGAAGGATGACACCATGACTGTTCCCCTGACTCCCCCGGATATGTCCGAGGGCGCTCTGGTCCTGCAGGCACCGGAGGCCCCCGCCCTCGTCCAGCCGGACGACGCGCCCGGCATGGTGCCCGTTGCGGCGGAACGCCAGCAGGAAATCAACCAGCAGGCGGCCGCCTTCATCAACGATGTCGCCGCCCTGGACTCCCGCAGTCCCGACTTCGCCCAGCGGGTGGAGGGAATCTCCAAGCTCGGTCGCGACGAGATGCTCGAATCCGGCAATTTCTCCAGCCGCATGCTGGAGCGTTCCTCCACCTCGGTGGCCGGGGCCAAGCGCTCGGGCAACAGCGCCCAGGCGCAGGTGGCCAGCACCCTCGGCGAACTGCGCAGCACCGTGGAGGACCTGGCCCCCACGGACGCGCACCTGAGCGTGGGCCGCAAGATCCTCGGCTTCATCCCCGGGGGCAACAAGCTGGCCAGGTACTTCCAGCGCTACGAAAGCGCGCAGAGTCAGCTGGACGCCATCATCAAGGCCCTGATGGCCGGCCAGGACCAGTTGCTCAAGGACAACGCGGCGCTGGCCAACGAGAAGGTCCAGCTCTGGGACAACATGCAGAAGCTGAGCGAATACGCCGTCTTCGCCCAAGCCATCGACACCGCCTGCGTGGCCAAGATCGACGAGTGCCGGGCCCAGGGCCGCCTCGACGACGCCCAGAAGCTCGAATCCGACGTGCTCTTCCCCGTGCGCCAGCGCCGCCAGGACATCCTGACCCAGCTGGCCGTGTCCGTGCAGGGCTACCTGGCCATGGACCTGATCCGGAAGAACAACACCGAGCTGGTCAAGGGCGTGGACCGCGCCCGGACCACCACCATCGCGGCGCTGCGCACCGCTGTGGTCGTCGCCGAGGCGCTGGCCAACCAGAAGATGGTGCTGGACCAGATCGACGCGATCAACACCACCACCAACAACATGATCCTCAAGACCAGCGAGATGCTGAAGGACCAGACCGCGCGCATCCACCAGCAGGCCGCCAGTTCCGGGGTCAGCGTGGAGACCCTGCAGAAGGCCTTCGACAACGTCTTCCAGACCATGGACGCCATCGACACCTTCCGGTCCCAGGCCGCGAAGAACATGGAGGGCACCGTCCATGCGCTCGAAGCCGGGTTGGAGAAGGCCAGGCCCTATCTGGAGCGCGTGCGCCAGGCCGAGGGACAGTAAGCAGGACTGATCGGACGTGGTAGCACGGTTTTTCGGATCCCTGTTCGGCACCCCCCGTCCGGAAGAGGGTGCCGGCCAGGAGCCGGCGGCGGAACCCGACGACGACGCCCGCGTCGCCGAGGCGCTGGACGGGCTGCGTTCGGCGGTCCGTGCCGCCGGCCGGGAGTTGCCCGGCCTCATCTCCGCCCAGCTGCGGCAGATCGACGATGTGCTGCAGCCGCTGGCCGAGTACATCAAGGCCCAGGATGCCTCCACCGAACAGCGGGTGCTGCTCGAGGCCATGGTGGTGGATTACATTCCGACGCCGCTGAAGGCGTACCTGGCCCTGCCGGAGGAGGACCGGGGCGAGGACAGCCGGGCCACGGCGATGTTCGCCGAGCAGCTGCAGATCCTGTTCGACACGGCGCAGGACCTCAACCATCAAGTACGGAGCGGAGCGATTACCGAGTTGTCCACCTACGCACGATTCCTGGACGACAAGTTCGGGCCTTCCATGCTGACCCGGGGAGGCAACTAGTGGCCTCGATGGTGGCCGGCGCCAATGCGGCCCTGACGGCGGAGAACCCGCACCTGACCAGCGTGGTGGTGGGACTGGGCTGGTCCGTGATCCCCAGCCGCGGCCCGCAGGCCGAGCCGGTGGCCGCGGCCATCCTCTGCGACGGCTCCGGCCGGGCCGTTTCGGACGAACACCTGGTCTTCTTCAACCAGATCGCCTCCCCGGACGGTTCGGTGCAGTTCCTGGGCGACGAGGACCAGGAACAGATCGACGTCCAGCTGTCCGGGGTGCCCGGGGAGGTCAGCAAGATCTCCTTCATCGTCTACATCGACCCGGACCTGCGCGGCCCGGGCACCTTTGCCTCCGTGCGGGATGCGTACATCCGGGTGGCGGACCCGGACAACCGCGAACTGCTGCGCTTCGAGATCCCCTCCGGGACGGCGCAGAACATCAACGCCATGGTGTTTGGCGAACTGTACCGGCACAGCAGCGGCTGGAAGTTCCGCGCCGTCGGCCAGGGCTACACCACCGGCCTGCGCGGAGTGGCGGACGACTTCCGGATTGCGCTCTGACCATGGCCGTGAACCGGAACGCGATCCGCCATGACCTGCCTTTCCTGCGGCGCCGGGTGAAGCCGGCGGCTGCCGGTGCCGGGCCGGCCGCGCCGGCTGCGGGACAGGTGCCCCCGGCAGCCCCGGCGTTTCCTGCACCGGGGCTGAACCTCGGCC
>NZ_JBHTML010000144.1:0-10403 GCF_042679445.1 Arthrobacter sp. GCM10027362 | reverse complement strand
GGCCCCGCGCAGCCTGCGGCGCGCCATCGCCGCGCCGTTCGCCAACCCCGTGACGCTGGCCACGGCGGCAGGCCTGGCCGTGGCGGCTTCCGGCCTCACCGTTCCGGGGATGCTGTGGAACCCGGTGGAACTGGTCGGCCATGCCTCCATTCCGCTGCTGCTGCTGGTCTTCGGCATGAGCCTGTTCGGACACCGGCCGCTCGGGGCCAAGGAGCTGGTGGCGGATACCCTGGTCGCCACGGGCGTGAAGCTGCTGCTGATGCCTGCCCTGGGCTATGCCGCCGGCCGCTGGGTCTTCGGGCTGGCGGGTGCCGACCTGCTCGGCGTGGTGGTGATGAGCGCCCTGCCCACCGCCCAGAACGTGTTCCTGTTTTCCGGCCAGTTCCGGATGGATGCGGTGCTGGCCCGCGACGTCGTGTTCTTCACCTCGCTGCTGTCCTTCCCGGTCATCCTGGCGATTGCGCTGTTGCTGGCCTGATGGCCCACCCGGCAGGTTCCGGGCCGGGACAGCGTTTTAACGGCCGCGACATGGCCGTTAAATGGCTGCCGGACCCGCCTGGCCGGGCATCGGTAGGTCGCCAGGCGGGTCCGGTGGTCTGCAGCCGGGTCCTTACACGGCGGCTGTGGGGGCAGGCTCTTTGCCATGGTCTTCGACCCGGTGCCCTGCCGGGCCGGCCTTGGTGCGTTCCTTGACGAAGTACACCAGGCAGGCGGCGGCCACGGAGGCGGCAGCCAGGGCGAGCAGGCCGGGAATGACGCTGCCGGTCTGTTCCTTGATGATGCCGAAGCTGAAAGGGGCAACGAAACCGCCCAGGTTGCCCACGGAGTTGACCAGCGCAATGGCCGGGGCCAGGACCAGCGGGTGCAGGCCGGACTGGGGGATCGTCCAGAACAGCGGGGACGCGCTCTTGAAACCCATCGCGGCGACGGCCAGGAAGACCAGGGCCAGCACCGGGGAGGCGACGGCAGCCGCATAGGTGCCCGCAGCGGCCACCAGCAGGGCCACGACCAGCAACGGCCGGCGGCTCCGGGCCCGGTCCTGCAGCTTGGCGGCGAAGAACATCGCGATGACGGCACACACCCAGGGGATTGCCGAGAGGAAACCGACGCTCAGGTCGGTGGTGCCGGGAATCCGCTTGACGATGGCGGGCAGCCAGAAGGTGTTGGCGTAGATGGATAGCTGGATGGCGAAGTAGATGCCGCACAGCAGGAGGATCTGGGGGTTGAGCAGCATTTTCCAGCGGTTGATCCTGGCGCCTGCCGCATCCCGGGCGTGCTGGGCGTCTTCGGCCGCGATCACCGCGGCCAGCGCGGTCTTTTCGTTTCCGGTCAGCCACTTGGCGTCCTCGATTTTGGAATCGAGCAGGAAAAAGACGACGACGCCGACCACCATGGACAAGACGCCCTCGAAGCCGAACAGCCACTGCCATCCGCGCAGCCCGAACAGGCCCTCCAGGGTCAGCAGCGTGCCCGCCACCGGCCCGGAGATGGCTGCGGCCACCGAGGAACCGGCAATGAACACCGCCGTCGCCTTGCCGCGCTGGCCTGCCGGAACCCACCGGGTGAAGTAGAAGATCACGGCCGGGAAGAAGCCTGCCTCTGCGGCGCCGAGCAGGAACCGCAGGACGTAGAACATCGTCTCGTTCTGCACCATGGACATCAGGAAGGACACCAGGCCCCAGCTGACCATGATGCGGGCCAGCCAGGCCTTGGCGCCCAGCTTCTCCATCATGACGTTGCTGGGAAGTTCGAAAATGGCGTAGGCGATGAAGAACAGTCCCGCGCCGAATCCGTACGCAGCCGCCCCGATTCCCACGTCAGCCTGCAGATGTTCCTGCGCGTAGCCGATGTTGGAGCGGTTCAACTGGTTGCAGACGAGCATGACGAGCATGATCGGCAGCACCCGTTTGAAGAATTTCCTGGTCGCCGATGCGGCATCCGCGGCGCCGCTGTCGACACGTAGCATGGTGGTTCCTTTACTCTGCGGGAGGCGTGGCAGGGCCGCTGACATCCGGCCGGCCGCCCGCCCGCTGTGAACGGGCGGCCCGATTTTGGCCTTCTGTGACTGTAGCCACTCCATGTGATGCACGTCCAACACCTGCTAGGCATTGATTGATACCGGTAACGCATTGCGATCCCGGGGCGGGTTCCTGCCCCGGCAGGTCAGAGCAGGTCAGCCAAGGCAGAATCCGGGACGTGGATCCACCCTTCCTCTTCCGCGGCGGCAGCCAGCCGTGCCGGCACCGGATGCGTCCTGCCGGTGGCGGCGGCGCGGGCCGAGAGCGAAGCAATGAGCGCGTCATGCAGGTCATCGGAGGCGAGCAACTGCCCGGCGAAGCCGTTCAGGCGCAGCCAAGGGGCCTGCTCCTGCAGCGAGCGCAGGGCCGCCCCGCGCACCGCCCGCGCCTCGGCCGACGTGCCCTTGTAGCCGCGGGGGCTGATGCCCCAGGCCTTCAGCGAGGCGGCCGGATAAACCTCGGCAAAACCGTCCGAGCCGTCCCGACGCCGCGGCCGCGCCGTACGGGCGAGCTTCGCCTGGATGACGGCGCAGCGCATGGCCACGTGCGCCAGCCGGTCGGCCGAGACACTCATCGGCACCAGGTGCAGCAGCGCGGCGACAAAGCGGTCCGTTTCCCGGTAGGCCAGCGTCCGCCGGCCCTCGGGGCCGTCGTGGGCCAGCACGGCAGCGGCATCGGGGCCGAGGTGGCCGCGCAGGAACGGCACCAGCTGCGCGGGCCAGCCCAGCGGGCAGTCGACGCCCGTGCAGTCGCCGGCTTCCACGAGGGCAACGATGTCCTCGTCGGTGGCCCCGAGCCGCAGTTCAGCCAGGCCTGCCCCCTCCGGCCCCCAGTCGAGCACGGCGACGGCGGTCTTCTTCGGGCTGGCGGCCAGATCGACGCCGAGCGTCCTCATGGTGCCAGCGTAGCGGCAGGGGCCCCGCCCGAGCTCGCGAGGGAGGGGGGAGCCGCGGAGCGGTTCACTTTTCGCCGCCTCCTCCACAACCCGCAGCTCGGGCACACTGGATACATGGACAGTGCCACAAACCAGTTTTGGGATTCCTTCTACCAGGAGCGCGAGCAGGTCTGGAGCGGCAAACCCAACCCCGTCCTGGTCCGCGAAGCCGCCGGCCTGGCCCCGGGACTGGCACTGGACCTGGGCTGCGGAGAAGGCGCCGACGCCATCTGGCTGGCCGGGCAGGGCTGGCGCGTGACCGCCGTCGATATTTCCGCCGTCGCCCTGCGGCGCGCCGCGGCCCATGCCGCAGAGCGGGGCGTGGCCGGCCGGATCGACTGGCGGCAGCAGGACCTGTCCGCCTGGACGCCGGAGGAATCCTACGACCTGGTCTCCGCCCAGTTCCTGCATTCGCCCATCGAGCTGCCGCGGGAGACGATCCTGCGCACCGCGGCGGCGGCGGTGGTCCCGGGCGGCACGCTGCTGGTCGTGGGCCACGAGTCCTTTCCGCCGTGGTCCCGGCACCCGGAACCGGAGGTTCCGCTGCCCACCGCCGCCGAACTGGTCCGCAGCCTGGGCCTGGATGACGGTACGTGGCGGCTCGAGGTGGTCGATTCGTCCAGCCGCGACGTCACGGGCCCGGACGGGCAGCAGGCGGTGCTGGCGGACAGCGTGCTGCGGGCCCGGCGGCTGACAACTGACGTCCGCCCTCGACCAGGCGGCCCCGGGCGGGCAGAATGGACCGGGTGAAAACCGTCGTCGTCGCAGGAAACCCGAAACCCAACTCGCGCACCCTGGACGCGGGCGTCCGGCTGGCCGGACTGCTCGGCGCCGACGCGCCGGAGGTCCTGGACGTCACCACGCTCGGACCGGGCCTGCTCGGCTGGGGCGACCCGGCCGTGCAGCACGCCGTGGAACGGGTCGCCGGCGCGGACCTGGCGGTGTTCGCCTCGCCCACGTTCAAGGCCACCTATACCGGGCTGCTGAAGTTGTTCCTGGAGCAGTTCGCCACCGGCGAGGGGCTGCGCGGCGTCGTGGCCGTGCCGCTGATGCTCGGCGCCGGTCCCGCGCACGCGCTGGTGCCGGAGCTGCTGCTCAAGCCGGTGCTGGTCGAACTCGGCGCCACCTGCCCGGCCCCGGGACTATACCAGCTGGACAAGAGCTATGACACGGATTCCGCCGCCTCGGACTACGTCCGGCGCTGGGGGCCGGTGCTCACCGCCAGCATGCGGGCGCGCTGAACGGGGGTTTGCTGCCGGTTAGCGACTACACTGGGCGGGAATACTCTGCCGGCCGGGCCTGTTGGCCCTGTACGGCCTGCACCGCCGCAGTCGCCCGGCCCCGTCCCCTCCCAAGGAACCTGAAGTGAGCAAACCCATGCCCTCCCCTGCAGCTGCCCTGCTGCAGCCGGACCGGGTGGCTGAATCACGGCGCAACCGCCGAGTGATCCGGCTGCTGCTGGCCGCCACCTTCGTGGTCATCCTGAACGAGACCATCATGAGCGTGGCATTGAGCGAGCTGATGGCGGACCTGGGCATCACCGCCCGCGCCGCCCAGTGGCTGAGCACCGCCTTCATGCTGACCATGGCCGTGGTCATCCCCGTCACGGGCTTCCTGCTGCAGCGGTTCAACACCCGCCCGGCCTATACCGCGGCGATGGCGCTGTTCTCCGCCGGCACGCTGCTGGCCGCCCTGGCCCCGGGCTTCGAGGTCCTGCTGCTGGCCCGCATCGTGCAGGCCTGCGGCACCGCGATCATGATGCCGCTGCTGATGACCACGCTGATGACCCTGGTGCCGCCGGGCGAGCGCGGCAAGACCATGGGCAACGTCTCGATCGTCATCTCGGTGGCCCCGGCCATCGGCCCAACCATCTCCGGCATCATCCTGAACACCCTGTCCTGGCGGTGGATGTTTTGGCTGGTGCTGCCCATTGCCGCGGCCATGCTGCTGATCGGATCCCGCCGGGTGGACAATGTCACCGAGCCGCGCCCGGTGCCGCTGGATGTGCCCTCCGTGCTGCTGTCCGCCGCCGGTTTCGGCGGCCTGATCTACGGGCTCAGCACCGTGGGCGGGGGTGCCGGGCACGACGGCGGGCCGGCGGTCCCGGTGTGGGCCGCCTTCGGCGTGGGTGCCGCGGCGCTGGCGGTGTTCGTTGTCCGCCAGTTGCGGCTGCAACGGCACGACCGTGCGCTGCTGGACCTGCGCACCTTCCGGGCCTGCACGTTCTCCATCGCCGTCGGGCTGATGACCGTGAGCATGGCCGCGCTGTTTGGCACCATCATCCTGCTGCCGATCTACCTGCAGCAGGCCCTCGGACTGGAGCCGGTGCAGATCGGCCTGATGCTGCTGCCCGGCGGCCTGCTGATGGGGCTGCTGGCGCCGGCGGTCGGCCGGCTCTATGACCGGTTCGGCCCCACGGTGCTGCTGGTGCCGGGCACCGCCGTCGTCAGCGCCGTGCTCTGGTTCCTCTCCACCGTGCACGAGGACACCCCGCCGCTGCTGGTCCTGGCCGCGCACCTGGTGCTGAGCCTGGGCCTGGCCCTGCTGTTCACGCCGCTGTTCACCGCGGGACTGGGCGCGGTGCGGCCGGAACTGTATTCGCACGGCAGTGCCATCGTCGGCACCGTGCAGCAGGTGGCCGGGGCCGCCGGCACTGCCCTGTTCGTGACCGTCATGTCCGCGCAGTCCGCAGCCCTGGCTGCTGCGGGACAGGCCGGGACGGCTGCGGTTGCCGGCGGTGTGCGGGCTGCCTTCCTGACCGGGGCCGTCCTTTCCCTGCTGGCCATCGTCGGCGCGTTCTTCGTCCGCAAGCCGGAGGAGCAGGCTGCCGGCACCGGGCGGCATTAGACGCCGCGGCGGCAGGGTCCACTTGAGAAGTTGCGGCAGCTGAGGCAGGGAATCATGCGGAAGGTCCTGGGCGCACTGATACTGGTGCTCGCGGCTTTGCTCGGGCCGGCTCCGACCGCACTGGCGGAGGCCCCCACGGACATTGTGGTGGAAGACAGGGCCGGCGTGCTGGACCGGAGTTCGCTGCTGCCCGCCGTCGAAAGCATTGACTTCTACGAACCCACCAAGGTGGCCGTCTACACCTACCGCGGCAGCAGGTCGGACAACCTCAACGAGGAAGTGCTGCGCTTCGCCCGTGCCAAGCATCCGGAATGGATCAGCGCCGACGGGCAGAAATGGGCGGACGGGCTGTTCATCTTCGCGCTGGATCCGGTGGGACGCCATGTCGGCACTTACCTGGGCGAGGACCGGAAGGTATCCACGGAGGCGCAGCAGGACATCCAGGACTCCACCAAGGACCTGTTCCGCGACGCGCAGTGGACCGACGGGACCATCGCCGGCATCCGGCGGGGCGCCGAGCTGATCAACCGGCCCTGGTACCGCTCCGGCTTCTTCATCGGCAGCATGTGGGCCACGGGCATCGCCGGAGCCGCGGGCCTGGGCGGCTGGCTGGCGGTGCGGCGGCGGAACCGGGCGCGCGGACTGCGCGAACGGGAGCGCGGGGACCGCAGCTACGCCAATGTCACAATGGAGCTGGACGCAACCGAGGTGAATGCGAAGGTCATTCCCGAATCGTCGAAGTACGGTGCGCTGGTGCTGGAACAGTACCGTACCTTCATGACGGCGTATTCCGCGGCCAGCAAGCTCAACGGCGAGGTCCATGCCATGTCCGCCCGCGACCTGGCCTCAGCCCGGAACGTCAAGGTGGTCCAGCAGTACGCCGAAGCCGCCGCCGAGCTGGACGCGCTCGATGATGTGATCGCCGATACCAATGCCCTGCTCAACCGCTCCGCCGGCTGGGCCGCGGCCTGGGACCGGCAGGTGGCACCGCTGCGGGCCGACCTGGACGGGATCGAGGACCTGCTGGATAAGCCCAAGGCCCGCAAGGACACGTCCACCGCGGCGGCGCTGCTCTCCTTCCGGGACAACACGCGCCGGCAGCTGGACCGGTGGGCGGCCGGCCTCGGGTCCGGCACGTTGACCCCGGATGCCGCGCTGGACCTGCTGGAGCAGGCCCGCAGGGAGTTCAGCGACCTGTTGAAGAACCACTCCGAGACGGTGATCGACGGTTACGCCAAGGACCAGAAGGAGGCCGGGCTGATGCGCAAGGACATGGAGGAGTCCTTCCGCCGCGGCAGCCAGGGTGCCCGTTCCACCATCCTGGACGCGGCCTATCCGTCCTACACCTTCTATTCCGTGGTGTCCTTCAACAGCGGCTTCAGCGCCGGGCAAAGCAGCGTCGATTCCTCGCGCAGCGATTCCAGCACCACCGGGTACGGCAGCAGCGGCGGCAGCTTCTCCGGCTCCGGCAGCTCCTCGAGCTTCTAGCGTGAAGCGGCTGCCCCGCCGCTTCACTTAGGGGCGCTCCCACCGCAATGGGGCGGACGGCCGGACAGTCCCCGGCCATCCGCCCCGCGGCGCTTGGCAAGACAGCCGTTCGCAAGCTAGGCGTTCGCAAGCTCCGGCACGATCCCGGCCAGCTCCAAGCCGAAGGCCTCGGCGACCGAGCGGTGCATCACCTGCCCGCCGGCGATGTTCAGGCCGGCGGCCAGGGCCGGATCCTTGGCCAGGGCCGCCTCGACGCCCAGATCCGCCAGCGCCACCGCGTAGCGCAGGGTGACGTTGGTCAGCGCGCAGGTGGAGGTGGCCGGCACCGCGCCGGGCATGTTGGCCACGCAGTAGAACAGCGAGTTGTGCACCTGGAACGTCGGCTCCTCGTGGGTGGTGGGCCGGCTGTCCGCGAAGCAGCCGCCCTGGTCCACGGCGATATCCACCAGCACGCTGCCCGGCTTCATCTTGGCCACCAGCTCGTTGCCCACCAACTTCGGGGCCTTGGCGCCGGGAATCAGCACGGAGCCGATCACCAGATCCGCCTCCACCACGGAGCGTTCGACCTCCAGGCTGTTGGAGGCCACGGTCTTCAGCCGGCCGGCGTACTGGGCGTCCAGCTCGCGCAGCCGGTTGATGTTGATGTCCAGGATGGTCACGTCCGCGCCCAGGCCCAGGGCCATGGCGGCGGCGTTGGTGCCGGCCACGCCGGCGCCGAGCACGGTGACCTTGGCCGGACGCACACCCGGGACCCCGCCGAGCAGGATGCCGGGGCCGCCGGCGGGCTTGCTCAGGGCGTTGGCGCCGACCTGCACGGACAGGCGGCCGGCCACCTCGCTCATCGGGGCCAGCAGCGGCAGGGCGCCGTTGGCCGTCTGCACCGTCTCGTAGGCAATGGCGGTCACGCCCGCATCCAGCAGGGCGCGGGTCAGCTCGGGTTCGGCGGCCAGGTGCAGGTAGGTGAACAGCACCAGGCCGGCGCGGAAGTGACGGTACTCGGAAGCAATGGGTTCCTTGACCTTCAGCACCATGTCGGCGCGGGCCCAGGCCTCGTCGGCGGTGGCAACGATCTCGGCACCGGCGGCGGCGTAGGCGTCGTCCAGGATGCCGGACCCGGCACCGGCGCCGGCCTCGACCAGCACGGTGTGGCCGCGGCCGGCCAGCTCGTGCACGCCGGCGGCCGTGATGGCCACGCGGAACTCGTTGTTCTTGATTTCCTTGGGAACGCCGATGATCACGGGAAACTCCTGAAAATGGGATTGTTGCGGCGCCGGAAACGGCGGTGATTCAACTGTAAGACCGGGTTTCCGGGGTGGTTCCGGCCCGTTCCGGGGCGCGCGCACGACGGCGGCAACCAGGCCCCGGCGGGCCGGACACCCGCCGTCATCCCCGGTAAACGGCGGCAACCGCGCCACGGCGCGGATTTGCGCGGTTTCCGGCACGCCAGGCCGGCAGCCCGCGACCGTGACGGCTACCACATACGCTCCCGCAGGGGGACTGGACAAATGTCGAGTTCCGGCGCGGCAACTGTCGCCCGGTGTCTTAGAGTGGAAGCGCATTCAACGGCAGCCGGAGGAGACCATGGCCATCACGAACGGAGGCGTCGAGGAGTCCGTGGAGGCCATTGCCGGCGCCCTCGGCCACGGCGTCTCGGTCGAGGACCTGGACGGCGTGCTGCTCGGCTACAGCAGCCACCAGTCCACCGCGGACCAGGTGCGCGTGAACTTCCTGCTCAGCAAGAAGGTCCCCGCGGACGTGAGCGCCTGGCAGCTCAGCCACGGCATCGCCACCGCCGTGCGCCCGGTGGTGGTGCCGGCCAACGAGCAGCTGGGCATGCTCGGCCGGGTCTGCGTGCCGCTGCTGGTGCGCGGGTTCCGGGTGGGCTACCTGTGGGTGATCCACGAGGCCGAGGAGTCCCCGCACGCGATCCTCCAGGCGCTGCCGGGCATCCGGGACCGGCTGGACCGGCTGGCCGAGCTGCTGCTGGACACCAACACCCCCGAATCCGAGGCGAGGCGCCGCCGGGAGGCACAGTTCCTGGCCGCCTGCGCCGGCGATCCGGACGCCGTGGACGCCGTGGCGGGCTGGCCGGAAGTGCACGGCCGCGCACCGTGGGTGGTGGGCACCGTCATGGAGCGGATCGAGGATCCGGACATGGCGCTGGCCGAACTGGCGGACCCGGAGGCGGGGGTGCTGCTGCAGCGGATCTCCGCCCTGCAGGCCACCGTGGGCATCCGGCCGGCCCTGTTCAGCGCCGGCGCACAGCTGCACGCCGTCGTCCTGTTCCGCGACCTGCCCGGGCGCACCGAGCACGAGGTGGTCCTGAAGCGCTACGGGGCCGAGATCTCGCTGCGCGGCGGGCACCCGGAGCGGCCGGACATGCTGGGCCTGAGCGAACCGTTCGCCGACCTGCGCCGCCTGCCCGAGGCGTACGCCCAGTCCAAATCCGCCGTCCAGGCCGCCGCGGTGGACCCGGGCATCGGCCCGCTGGTGGACTACCGCAACACCGGGGTGTACCAGTTCCTCGCCGCCTCCCCACGCCCGGCCGCCCCCGAGTCCGTGTACTTCGCCGACTTGGCCGAACAGGACCGCAACGGCGAACTGCTGCCGGTGCTGGAACTGCTCTACGACACCGACGGCTCGGTGGCCGATGTGGCCGCACGACTGCACCTGCACCGCAGCAGCGTCTACAACCGGCTGGCGCGCATCCGCTCGATCATCGGCGCGGACCCGCTTCGGGGCAGGGTCCGGCTCGAACTGCACCTGGCCATGAAGGCGGTACGCTGGGCGAACCGGCCGCGGATCTGAGGCTTTCCGGCTGGATCTCCACCGGTCAGGACAGCAGGTGGCGGACGAACCAGTCCCGCGCCAGGGTTGCCGCCTCGGCCAGTGTTCCGGGCTCTTCGAACAGATGCGTCGCCCCGGGCACCACCGCCAGTTCGCTCTCGCAGCGCAGCCGCGCGCGGGCCTGGCGATTCAGCTCCAGCACCTGGGTGTCGAGCCCGCCCACAATCAGCAGCGTCGGTGCGCTGACGGCAGGCAGCCGGTCCCCGGCCAGGTCCGGGCGGCCGCCCCGGGAGACGACGGCGTCCACCTGCGCTCCCGGCTCGGCGGCC
>NZ_JBHTML010000143.1:0-10680 GCF_042679445.1 Arthrobacter sp. GCM10027362 | reverse complement strand
CGTCGCCGGCGGAAGGACGGCGGCGGGTGCCCGGCCGCAGGCGCACCTCCCCGCGTGCCGCCGCCGCTTCCCGCATCCGGTTGAGCATCGCCTTCGCGGCGTCGATGTCCTGCTCCTCCGCCGGCGCGGTTTCGTCCGGCTGCCGGCCGGCGGGCTGCTCACGCTGACTGTCTGCCATCGAAGACGCCTCCAGGCACCACCGTGATCTGCCCGCCGCGCAGCGCGGCGGGAATGTCCTCCGCCACCGCGGCCGTGACCAGTACCTGCTCCGCCCCGGCCACAATGTCCGCCAGCTTGCCGCGGCGCTGGTTGTCCAGCTCGGCGAAGACATCATCCAGGATGAGCACCGGGGCGGCCCCGGGCCCCTGCCCGTCCTCGCACAGCACATAGTACGAAGCCAGGCGCAGGGCCAGGGCCAGCGACCAGGTTTCGCCGTGGGAGGCATAGCCCTTGGCCGGCGCCGGTCCCAGCCACAGTTCCAGTTCGTCGCGGTGCGGGCCGACCAGCGAAATGCCGCGTTCGACCTCCCGCCGGCGCTGCTGGCGCAACGCGTCGAGGTACCTGCTGCGCAGCTGCTCCAGCCCCAGGCCGGAAAGCCCGCCGTCCGCGGCCGGCAGGCCGGCGGTGGTCCCGGGCATGCCTTCCGGCTCGCCGTCGTCGGACAGCTGGCTCTCCAGCGTGGAGCGGTAGACGGCGCGGGCCTGCTTGGACCCGTCCGTCAGCGACGCGTAGGCCCGCGCAATCTGCGGCTGCAGCAGCTGGACCAGTTCCAGCCGGGCCCTGACCAGGGCGGCGCCGGCCTGGGCCATGTGGTGGTCCCAGACTTCCAGTGTGGCCTCGTGCGCGGAGGTGAACCGGCCGGAGGCCCGGGCCGACTTCAGCAGGGCGTTGCGCTGCTTGAGCACCCGCTCGTAGTCGCTGCGGGTCGCGGCGTGGTGGGGGACCAGGCTGGTGAGCAGCTCGTCCAGGAACCGGCGGCGGCTGGACGGGTCGCCCTTGACCAGGGCCAGGTCCTCGGGGGCGAAGAGCACGGTGCGCAGGATGCCCAGGATTTCGCGGGCGCGCACCGGGTTGGCGCGGTTGATCCGGGCGCGGTTGGCCTTGCCCGGGTTCAGTTCCAGTTCCAGCGAGGTGACCTGGGACCCCCTGACCACCCGTGCCCGCACCAGGGCCTGCCCCGTGCCGAAGCGAACCAGCGGCAGGTCGGAGCTGACCCGGTGCGAGGAAAGCGAGGCAAGGTAGCCGATGGCCTCGACGATATTGGTTTTCCCGATGCCGTTGGCGCCGACGAAAACGGTGACGCCCGGCCCGAGCCCGACATCCAGCTGCGGGTAGGTCCGGAAGTCCGTCAGCGACAAATACTCGATAAACACCTGTGCCTACGCCGGACTTCCCTTGGCCCGCGGACTTTCCGCCGGGCGGCGCACCGCGTGGCCGCCGAACTGGTTGCGCAGCGCGGCCACCATCTTCATGGCCGGCGAGTCGTCCTGCCGGGAGGCAAAGCGGGCGAACAGCGCGGACGTGATGGCCGGGGCGGGGACTTCGTTGGCGATGGCTTCCTCCACGGTCCATCTGCCCTCGCCCGAATCCTCGACATAGCCGGCCACCCGGGTCAGGCCCGGGTCTTCCTGGAGCGCCTTGACCATCAGGTCCAGCAGCCAGGACCTGACCACGGTGCCCTTCTGCCAGGCCCGGAAGGTGCCGGGGACGTCCTTGACGATGCCCTTGGCCTCGAGCAGTTCGTAGCCTTCGGCATAGGCCTGCATCAGGCCGTATTCGATGCCGTTATGCACCATCTTGGCGTAGTGTCCGGCACCGACGTCGCCCACATGGACAAAGCTTTCCTCCCGCGGTCCTTCCGGCCGCAGCGCGTCGAAGACCGGCAGCACGGCCTGGACGTGGTCCGCGGTCCCGCCGGCCATCAGGGCGTAGCCGTTGGCCAGGCCCCAGACGCCGCCGGAGACCCCGACATCGATGAAGCCGATGCCGCGGTCGGCCAGCACGGCCTGGTGCCGCTGGTCCTCGGTGAATTTCGAGTTCCCGCCGTCGATGACCAGATCCCCGGCCTCGAGTTTCCCGGCCAGCTCGGTGATCACCGAATCCGTGATGGTACCTGCCGGCACCATCACCCAGACCGTGCGGGGAACCGGCAGGGCCGCCACCAGCTCGTCCAGCGAGGCCGCGTCGGTGACCTCGGGGTTCCGGTCGAAACCGGTGACTTCGATGCCGGCGCTGCGGAGGCGCTCGCGCATGTTGAAGCCCATTTTCCCGAGTCCGATCAGGCCGATGTGCAACGGGACCACACCTTTCCGCTGGTTTCGTGGCTGCTGGCAGGATTCCTTACTGGTTGGGCAGGCGTACCGGCATCAGCAGGTACCGGTAGTCCGAGCGGTCTTCGCCGGCCAGGTCGTCCTGTCCGGTGAGCACCGCGGGCTTGGGCGGGGTGGTGAAGGAGAAGCGGACGTACTTGCTGTCGAACGCGCTCAGGCCTTCGGAGAGGTAGTGCGGATTGAACGCGACCGTGATCTCATCGCCCACCAGCGCCGCTTCGAGGGCTTCGGAGGCCTGGGCATCTTCGCCGGTACCGGCGTCCAGGGTCAACTGGCCGTCGGTGAAGGCCAGCCGGACCGGGGTGTTGCGTTCGGCTACGAGGGACACACGCCGGACGGCTTCGACCAGCACGGAGGTTTCCACGGTGGCATGGATCGGCGTGTTTTCGGGGAAGAGCGAGCGGATCTTGGGGTAGTCCCCGTCCACCAGCAAGGAAGTGGTCCGCCGGCCGCCGCTTTCGAAGCCGATCAGTTCGCTGTTCTCGGACAGGGCCAGGCTGAGTTCGCCCGAGCCGCCAAGGGTCTTGGCCACTTCGTTCAGGGTCTTGGCTTTGACCAGGGCGCTGGTGGAAATGTTCGGATTGCCCGGCCGCCAGGGAAGTTCGCGCAGCGCCAGGCGGTACCTGTCGGTGGACAGCAGCGTGATCAGGCCGTCCTCGATCTCCATCCGGACACCGGTCAGGATCGGCAGGGTGTCATCCCGGCTGGCGGCAATGATGACCTGGCTGACGGCCTGGGCGAAGGCGTCCCCGTCCACGACGCCGCTGATCTCGGGCAGCGGAGGCAGGTCCGGATAGTCGGCCACCGGCATGGTGGCGAGGTTGAAGCGGCTGCTGCGGCAGGTGAGGGTGACCTTGGAACCGTCGGTTCCGACCTCCACCGGGGCCGAGGGCAGGCTGCGGCAGATGTCGGCGAGCAGCCTGCCGGAGACCAGGATGGTGCCTTCTTCGGAGACGTCGGCCGGGATCTGCAGCCGGGCCGAAATTTCGTAGTCGAAACTGGCGATGCTGACCATGCCGCCTTCGGCGTTGATCAGCAGGCCGGACAGCACCGGGACGGGGGGGCGAGGCGACAGGGACCGGGCTGTCCAGGTTACGGCTTCGGCCAGTACATCCCGGTCAACTCTGAACTTCACTGAAGGGTGCCGCCTTTCACAACGAACATGTCAAGGAAGGCCACCTGGGACGCCAACTGCTGGCACCGCGCAGCGGGTGCCGGTGCAGTTGAGGGCAAGTGACAACGATTCTTCCTGCAAGCTTAGCGGCCGCGGGCCGATTCTGACACCGGACCGGGCGCGAAGCAAAGGGTACGCAGCATTGAACCGGAACGGAGGATGTGCCGGGGGTTCGTCCCGGACCTCATGTTATTTGGCAGGCTCTCAAAAATGGGATTCGTAGTGTTAATAACGTCTGTGGAATCTGTGGAAAACCGGCGCCATGGGCGGATCCGCGCCGAATCCGGCTGTTCACAAGCTGTGGGCTTTAAGCGCATCCGCAGACTGGGCCGTGTGGACAATTTTCCGCATAGGTTCGCGGATCCACAGGGGCACCCCGGGTTTTCCTCCGCAGGGGTGCGGTTCTCCACTTAAGAATCCACAGGGTTATCCACACCTGTTAATTTTTCCGGCCCTGCGGGCCGGACGGCGCGGCAGGATGGCAGGAAGGCGGGCCCGGCGTCAGGGTTCCGCGGGGCGGGCGGGGAACCGGCAAGCCCGCCGGGAGCGCCGCCCGCCGGGCTGCGCCTAGTGCTCGCGCTGCTGCTGCTTGATGCGGTTGGTCAGCTCGGTGACCTGGTTGTAGATGGCGCGCCGCTCGGCCATCAGTTCACGGATCTTGCGGTCCGCGTGGATGACGGTGGTGTGGTCCCGGCCGCCGAGCTCCTGGCCGATCTTCGGCAGCGACATGTCCGTCAGCTCCCGGCACAGGTACATGGCGATCTGCCGGGCGGTCACCAGGGTGCGGGTGCGGGACTTGCTCTTGAGCTCGTCCAGGCTGAGCTTGAAGTAGGCGGCGGTCTGGCCCAGGATGGTCGCCGCCGTGATCTCCTCGGCGCCCTCGTCGGTGATCAGGTCCTTGAGCACCGACTCGGACAGGCCCATGTCCACCGGCTGCCGGTTCAGGCTGGCGAAGGCCGTGACCCGGATCAGCGCGCCCTCGAGTTCGCGGATATTGGTGGAGATCTTGGAGGCGATGTACTCCATCACCTCGTCGGGCAAGGACAGCCCCTCGCTCAGGGCCTTCTTGCGCAGGATGGCAATGCGGGTTTCCAGCTCCGGCGGCTGGATGTCGGTGAGCAGGCCCCATTCGAAGCGCGACCGCATCCGTTCCTCGAAGCCGGAGAGCTGCTTGGGCGGCAGGTCCGAGGTGATGACCACCTGCTTGTTGTGGTTGTGCAGCGCGTTGAAGGTGTGGAAGAACTCTTCCTGCGTCGCGTCCTTGTTGGCCAGGAACTGGATGTCGTCAATGAGCAGGATGTCCACATTGCGGTAGAGCTGCTTGAAGCTGGCGCCCTCGTCGTCGCGGATGGAGTTGATGAAGTCGTTGGTGAATTCCTCGGAATTGACGTACCGGACCCGGATCCCGTTGTACAGGTGCCGGGCATAGTGGCCGATGGCGTGCAGCAGGTGCGTCTTGCCCAGGCCGGAGTCGCCGTAGATGAACAGCGGGTTGTAGGCCTTGGCCGGCGCCTCGGCGACCGCGACGGCGGCGGCATGCGCGAAGCGGTTGGAGGCGCCGATGACGAAGGTGTCGAAAACGTACTTCGGGTTCAGCCGGCCGAATTCCTGCGAGGTGCTCGGCGGGGCGGGCTGGGGCCTGACGTCGTGGCGGATCTCGGCCGGCGCGGGGGCGGGCTCCGCCGCGGTGTCCGGCTCCTCCTGGGGCACCAGGTCCGTGTCCACGCTGAAGGCGCAGAGGATTTCGTCCTGGAAGACATCGCGCAGCGCGTCCTGGAGCGGGTCCTTCAGCTGCTGTGACTGGAAGACCTCGCGGGTGAGCTCGTTGGGCACGGCCACCAGCAGGGTGGTGCCGATCAGGCCCTTGGCCTGGGCCAGGACGACGAAGCCGCGCTGCCGCGGCGTGACCCTGTCGTCCCGTTCGAGGGTGCGGACCACCTTGCGCCAGGAACTTCCGACGTCGTTTATCTGGTCCGTGTCCACCAAAACCCCTCAATAGCTCTTGCAACCCTCAGCGAGCCAAGGACCGGGTGTGTTGCGGGCCCGATCGTGATTCTTCATCCACAGGTTTATGCACAGTCCGTGGATAAAGGGCCCTTGCCAAGAGTAGAGGATGATTCCCGCAGAATACAGCCGGGCTGCGGGCCGTACGGCCCGTTGGTCCGCCGCCGGCGGCGATACCGGGCAGGGAAGTTGTCCACAGGATAATCCGGGCTGTGGACGGCGTTTTCCCTTGCGCTGGTTTGACGCGTCCGGGCGGTTCCACCTACCGTTATGTAGTCCTTTGTGTCTACTTTGTGCAGTCCTGCATGCCCTCGAGGGTTTGGAATGAACCCCCGGGTCGTGCCGGAAATCACGGGTTGGCACCTCATAGAGCGTCCGCCTGTTCTTGTTGCAACGGGTTAAGGCGCATCTTTCGATCGTCTTTGGAGTTACCACCGTGAGCAAGCGGACTTTTCAGCCGAATAATCGCCGTCGTGCCAAGAAGCACGGCTTCCGCCTTCGCATGCGCACCCGCGCCGGCCGCGCCATCCTGGCCGCCCGCCGCGGCAAGGGCCGCAGCGAACTGTCGGCCTAGCCCGGCCGCAGTCTGCCCGGGCCGGCTGTAGCCATGCGTTTCCGGCTGGCCCGCAGCTGCGCAGCGGATACCTGAACCAGCATGCTCTCCGGCCGGAACCGAATGCGCAGTTCGGCAGACTTTTCAACAACCGTACGTTCCGGCGCCCGTTCTGGGCGCCGGAACTTGGTGTTATATGCGGCCCCTGCTCCGGTGCAGCGACCCACGGTGTTCGGCTTTATTGTCTCCAAGGCCGTGGGGAACGCCGTGACCCGCAACCTCGTTAAGCGCAGACTGCGGGAAATCGCCGCGCTGAGCCTGAAGGATCATCCGGAGGGGCTGTCGATTGTGGTCCGGGCTCTGCCCGCGGCCGCATCGGCGGACTTCGCCGGGCTGGGCAGCGACTACCGCAAGGCGTTGTCGGCTGCCGTGGCCCGGCTCCGGCCGGCGAAGCCCGTGGATGCAGCCAGCACACAGAAGGGATCCGAGGAGTGAGCGTACCTGCCCAGCCTGTCCAGCGCCCGGCTCGCATTCGCGCCGGGCTGCGCCTGCTCTGGGGCCTTCCGCAGCAGACCCTGATACTGCTGCTCAAGGCCTACCGGCGGCTCGTGTCCCCGCTCTACGGCCAGGTCTGCCGCTTCTTTCCTTCCTGCTCGGCGTACGCGCTGGAAGCGGTGACGGTGCACGGCGCCGTGAGGGGGACCTGCCTCGCCGCCCGCCGGCTTGCCCGGTGCCACCCCTGGAACGACGGCGGCGTGGACCACGTGCCGGCCTCGGCCCGGTACGAACGGATGCTGCGCGAGAACCCCGCCAGGACCCCACGGATTTTGGTACTGAACCACCCGGTGATTCCATCCGACGAGGAAGGCCGCCCCGCGGCCTGAGGAGCTAAAGAGAGACCATGGACTTCTTCAATACGATACTGACGCCCTTCACCTGGGTGGTGTCCTGGATCATGTGGGCGTTCCACCAGGCATTTACCTGGCTGGGGATGGATCCGGCCAACGGCTGGACCTGGACCCTGTCGATCATCGGGCTGGTGTTGGTGATCCGGGCCGCTCTCATCCCGGTCTTCGTTAAGCAGATCAAGGCCCAGCGCGGCATGCAGGCGCTGCAGCCGGACCTGCGCAAGCTCCAGCAGAAGTACAAGGGCAAGACGGACCAGCTCTCCCGCCAGGCCATGACGCAGGAGCAGATGGCGCTGTACAAGAAGCACGGGACCAACCCGTTCTCCGCGTGCCTGCCCATGCTCATCCAGATGCCGTTCTTCTTCGCGCTGTTCAACGTGCTGAACAACACCGCCAAGGCCAGCCAGGGCGGCCAGGGCATCGGCGCGCTGTCGGCCGCCGACGTCGCCCAGTTCGACGCCTCCACCATCTTGGGCGCCCCGCTCTCGGCCTCGCTGCTGCACGGCGGCGCCAACACCCCCGGCACGAGCCAGGTGGCCGTCATCGTGCTCTCCATCATCATGATCCTGGCGATGATCGCCTCGCAGTTCATCACGCAGAAGCAGATCATGGCCAAGAACATGTCCGAGGAGGCCCTGCAGTCCCCGTTCATGAAGCAGCAGCAGATGATGCTCTACATCCTGCCGCTGGTCTTCGGCATCGGCGGCATCAACTTCCCCATCGGCGTGCTGATCTACTGGACCACCACCAACCTGTGGACCATGGCCCAGCAGTTCTTCGTGATCCGCCGCATGCCCACCCCGGGGTCCCCGGCCGCCAGGCAGTTGGCCGAGCGCCGCGCCAAGAAGGGCCTGCCGATGGTTCCGCTCCTGGGCGAGCGGAAGTCCGAGGAGGAAGTCCTGCCCGCCCCCGCTGCCCCCAAGGGCCAGCGCCAGCAGCCCCAGCGTAAGAACAGGAAGAGGAAATGAGCACCGAGAGCGTATCCGACGTGAACATTGAGGGGCCCGACACGGAGCAGTCCGGCGGGGCCGAGCCGGCCGGGACTTCCGCCGCTGCCGCCAGCCGCCTTGAGGAAGAGGGCGACATCGCCGCCGACTACCTCGAGGAACTGCTGGACATCGCCGACATTGACGGCGACATCGACATCGAGGTCCGCAACGGCCGCACCTACATTTCCATCGTCTCCGAGGACGAGGAGAACGAGGCGCTCGAGGCCCTGGTGGGCCCGGGCGGGGAGGTCCTCGAAGCCCTCCAGGAGCTGACCCGGCTGGCCGTGCTGGCCGCCACCGACAACCGTTCCCGCCTGGTGTTGGACATCACCGGCTACCGCGCCGAGCGCGGCCAGGAACTGCGGCAGATCGCGGAGGACGCCGTCGCGCGCGCCAAGGAGACCGGCGAGCCGGTGGCGCTGGACCCGATGAGTGCCTACGAACGCAAGATCGTCCATGACGCCGTGGCGGACCTGGGACTGGTCAGCGAATCCGAAGGCGAAGGCTCGGACCGCCACATCGTGGTCTTCCGCGAGTCCTGAGCAGCGTCTGCGGCGGGCCGGGATGATTTGTCCAGGGGTGGGAAGTGCTTGAAATGACGGCGGCCGAAAAGGCCGCGGCAGAGAAGATCTTCGGGGACCGTCTCGGCCTGGCCGGGCGCTACGTGGAACATCTGGCCACGTCGGGAATGGAGCGCGGCCTGCTCGGGCCGCGCGAGGTGCCGCGGCTGTGGGGCCGGCATGTGCTCAACTGCGCCGTGGTGGCCGAACTGATTGCCGAAGGGGCCGCGGTGGCCGACGTCGGCAGCGGCGCGGGCCTGCCGGGCCTGACCTTCGCGCTGGCTCGCCCGGACCTGAAGCTGACGCTGATCGAGCCGCTGGAACGACGGGTGGCCTGGCTGAACGAGGTGGTCGAGGACCTGGGACTGGACAATGTCGCGGTGCTCAGGACCCGCGCCGAGCTGGCGGTCGGCAAGGTGCCGGCCGACGTCGTCACCGCCCGCGCGGTGTCCGCCCTCAAGGCCCTGGCCGGCCTGACCATTCCGCTGCTCGAAGGGCACGGCGAGGTGCTGGCCATCAAAGGCCGCAGCGCGGCCGAGGAAGTCGAGAAGGCGGCCAAGGTCATCCGCAAGCTGGGCGGCACCGGGACTTCGGTACTGACCGTGGGCGAGGGGCTGCTGGAGGAGCCGACGACGGTGGTCCGGATCCTGGTGGGTTCCTGACACCGAACCGGTCCCGGCACCCGATAACCTATAGGAGCCGAAGCCGCAGGAACTGGCGGCGGCCGACCCGCAGGAGTCGGCCTTTGGCATGAAGGTTTCACGTGAAACGACGAGTGGCGGCAAGGTCAGTATGAAAGTCAATGAAGAGGCTACGGTTCCCAACGTGATGGATGCGATCGACGAGAGCACTCCGCTGGCCGCGGAACTGGCGAACGAGAACCGCCGGCGCGAGCGGCTGCAGGGGCGCGAGCTGCCGAAGCCGGCCAGGACCCGGATCCTCACCGTCAGCAACCAGAAGGGCGGCGTCGGCAAGACCACCACCACGGTCAACCTGGCCGCCGCACTGGCCAGCGCCGGCCTGAACGTCATGGTCATCGACATTGATCCGCAGGGCAACGCCTCCACCGCCCTCGGCGTCGAGCACCACGCAGACGTGGAGAGCATCTACGACGTGCTGATCAACGACCTGCCGCTCAGGGAAGTCGTCGCGCCCTGCGAGGACGTGCCGAACCTGGTGTGCGCCCCGGCCACCATCCATCTGGCCGGCGCCGAAATCGAACTGGTCTCGCTGGTGGCGCGGGAACAGCGCCTGCGCCGGGCCATCGACGTCTATGCCCGGGAGCGGGAGAAGGCGGGGCTGCCGCGGCTCGACTACATCTTCATCGACTGCCCGCCCAGCCTCGGGCTGCTGACCGTCAATGCCTTCGTGGCAGCACACGAAGTCCTCATCCCCATCCAGTGCGAGTACTACGCCTTGGAAGGGCTGAGCCAGCTGCTCAAGAACATCGACATGATCCAGAAGCACCTCAATGCCGACCTGGTGGTGTCCACCATCCTGCTCACCATGTACGACGGACGGACCAACCTCGCCGCCCAGGTGGCCGCGGAAGTGCGCGAGCACTTCCCCGAGCAGGTGCTCAGCGCCGTCGTGCCCCGCTCGGTGCGCATTTCCGAGGCCCCGAGCTACCAGCAGACGATCATCACCTACGATCCGAATTCGAGCGGCGCGCTGTCCTACCAGGAAGCGGCTACGGAAATCGCCGAACGCGCCCGGTAATCCGGCCCGCGCCCGGCACACCAGTAGAATGACCTCTAAACCTTTGAAGTGAACCGGCCTGCTGAGATTGCAATACGGAAGGATCCCCAGATGAGTGAGAAGCGGCGCGGACTCGGCAGAGGCCTGGGCGCACTGATTCCCAGTCCTCCCGCGGCGACGCAAACTCTGGATTCGGATGCCGCTTCCGTCGACGCGTCCCGGAAGGCCAGGCCGGTGGACCTGTTTTTCCCCGCGCCGCCTGCCCGCGGGGACGGACAGGCCGACGACGGCGCCGGTTCGGCGGCCGCGCATGTGGCCGAAGTGCTCCGTGCCCCGCGCCGGAAGCCCGCGCCGGCGCGCAGGACCCCGGGGAAGAAGCCGGCAGGCGCCGAGGCTGCCGCCAGGGAAACGTCCGGGGAGGCCGAGCGGCCGGAACCCGTGCAGCAGCAGGCAGCGGGCAAGCC
>NZ_JBHTML010000142.1:0-10797 GCF_042679445.1 Arthrobacter sp. GCM10027362 | reverse complement strand
CGGTGGGCCAGGCCGTGGCCACGCCGGGGTTCCGGCTGCCGGCCCGCTGGATCATCCACACCGTGGGGCCCAACCGCTACGCCGGGCAGACGGACCCCGGGCTGCTGGCCTCGGCCTTCCGGCAGAGCCTGCGGGTCGCCGAAGACGTGGGCGCGCGCAGCGTGGCGTTCCCGGCCATCGGCGCCGGGGCCTACGGCTGGGAGGCCGAAACCGTGGCCCGGGCCGGGCTGGGCGAGGTGCTGGGCCACGCCGGCGGGGTGCAGCTGGTGGAGTTCGTGCTCTTCACCCCGCGGCTGGCGCAGGTCTTCCGGCAGGTGCAGGCGAACCTGGCCGGCTGACCCTTCCCGTTTTGGGCGGGATAGTTGCTGTTTTGGCGCCCGATAACAGCAACTATCCCGCCCAGGTTTGTGGGGAGGGCAGGCCCGGGCCTACCTGGCCGTGCGGATCAGTTTCCGGTTCACGAACTCGTCCATGCCGTACCTGCCCAGCTCGCGGCCGACGCCGGAGCGCTTGATGCCGCCGAAGGGCAGCTCGGCGGCGGTGCCGGAGGGCTCGTTGATGTAGACCATGCCGGTCTCCAGCCGCCCGGCGATTGCCTGCGCGCGCTCCTCGTCGGCGGTGTGCACCGAGGCGCCCAGCCCGTAGGCGGAGCTGTTGGCCAGCTCGACGGCTTCGTCCTCGCCGGAGACCTTGTAGAGCACGGCCACCGGGCCGAAGAGCTCCTCGGACCAGGCGCGCATCTCCGGGGTGACGCCGGCCAGGATGGTCGGGGCGTAGAACGCGCCCTCGCCCTCCAGCGGTGCACCGCCGGTGAGCACGGTGGCGCCCTTGTCGATGGCGTCCTGGACCTGGGCAGCCAGGCCGTCGCGGGCGGCCATCGAGGACAGCGGGCCCATGAACGTGTCGGCGTCAGCCGGGTCGCCGACCTTGATGCCGGCGACGGCGGAGCTGAAGTTCGCCACGAAATCGTCGTAGACCTTCTCGTCCACGATGAAGCGCTTGGCTGCGTTGCAGGCCTGGCCGGTGTTGCCGAAACGGCCGAAGAGGCCGGACCTGGCGGCGGCGGCGGGGTCGGCGTCGTCGAGCACGATGAACGGGTCCGAACCGCCGAGTTCGAGCACGACCTTCTTCAGGTTCCGTCCGGCGATCTCGGCCACGGCCGAGCCGGCGCGTTCGGAACCGGTCAGCGACACGCCCTGCACCCGCGGGTCGGCGATGATGCCGGCGACCTGCTCGTTGGTGGCGAAGACGTTCACGTAGGTCCCCTCGGGGGCGCCGGCATCCAGGAAGATCTGTCCCATGGCCAGGGCGGACTCCGGGCACTGCGGGGCGTGCTTGAGCAGGATGGTGTTGCCGTTCATCAGGTTCGGGCCGGCGAAGCGGGCCACCTGGTAGTAGGGGAAGTTCCACGGCATGATCCCGAGGAGCACGCCCAGGCCCTCCTTGCGCACCACGGCCTTGCCGCCGGCGGCCACGTCGAGTTCCTCGTCCTCGAGGAACCTCGGGCCGTTCTCGGCGTAGTAGCGGTAGATGGAGACGGCGATGTCGATCTCGATGCCGGCCTGGAAGATCGGCTTGCCCATTTCGCGGGTGATGATCGCGGCCAGTTCGGCGCGGCGTTCGGCGTAGAGCCCGGCCACCCGGCCGAGCAGCTTCACGCGCTCCTGGATGCTGCTCCCGGTCCACTGCCCGAAGGCGGTATGGGCGGCGGCCAGGGCCGCCTGGATGTCGGCGTCGCTGGCGGTGGGGTATTCCTTGACCGTTTCCCCGGTGGCCGGGTTGGTGACGGCGTACAGGCTCATCTGGTTCTCCTTGGTTATCCGCTGGGCTGTCCGCGTAGGTTACGGGAGGGCGATCTGCTGGTCGGTGACAACGTGGATGATGGCGGGAATGCGCTGGTCCGTGACGGCCTTGAGGGCGCGTTCGACGGCGCCGGCCGCCTGGTCGTCGGCGGTGACGGTTTCGCCGTGGCCGCCGAAGACGCGGGCGAAGGCGGCAAAGTCCGGGTTGGACAGCTGGGTGCCGCTGACCCGGCCCGGGAAGTGGCGCTCCTGGTGGTCGCGGATCGTGCCGTACTGGCCGTTGTCCATCACGACCGCCAGCAACGGTGCGTCGTACTGGACCGCGGTGGCCAGTTCCTGGCCGTTCATCAGGAACTCGCCGTCGCCGCAGACCGCGACGACCAGGCGCTCCGGGGCGGCCTTGGCGGCCGCGACGGCGGACGCGATGGAGTAGCCCATGGACCCGTTGCGGGTGCCCAGCTGGGAGGGGAAGACGCTGGCCGGAAGGAACCACTGGGCCCAGGCGGTGTGGTTGCCGGCGCCGACGGTGCTCACGACGTCGTCCGGGATGCGGGCAAGCAGCTCGCCGATGACCACGGACATGTGCGCGGTACCCTCGCGGGTGGCCGGCAGTTGTGCGTAGTCGCCGATCGTGGACAGCGCGGTCTGCGCCCCGCGGCCGGCGGCGCGCCAGGCGTCCCATGCGGCCGCCTGCGCCGCGGAAAGGCCCAGGTCGAGGCCCTCGGCCGCTTCGGCGAACGCCACCGGGGAGGCGACGATGTGCCCGGTCACCGCCCCGGAGCGGCCGCGCAGGGTGGTGTCGATGCTGACCAGGAAGTTCACCGCGTCCTCGCGCTGGCGCAGGGTGAAGCCGTCCGTGGGAACGTCGGTGGGCACGGCGCCGATGGCCAGCAGGACGTCGGCCTCGTCGAACATCCTCGCGGCGGCGGCGCTGCGGCCGTAGCCGAGCGAGCCGATGTTGACCGGGGAGCCGGAGGGGATGCGGTCGGCGGCGTGCCAGTCCTGCACCACCGGGATCCCGTTGGCTTCGGCGAAGGCGGTGATCACCTGCGCGGCCTCCGGGGTCCAGCGCTGGCCGCCGACGAAGATCAGCGGCTTCTCGGCGCCGGCCAGGGCGGCCCTGAGCTGCTCCAGTTCGCGGGGCGAGACGGCGCCCTCGGCAACCGGCAGGGGCCGGACCAGGCGGCCGGTGAATTCGTGCGTGATGACGTCCTCGGGCAGGCCGACGATGACCGGGCCCGGCCGGCCGGACTTCGCGGCGAAGAAGGCCTCGGCGACGACCTCGGAGGCGCGGCCGGCCTCGTCGAGGACGAAGACGCGCTTGGCCTGGGTGCCGAACCAGGCGTGGGGATCGAATTCCTGGAAGGACTCGCGCATCCGGTCGGCGACCGGCACCAGGCCCACGAACAGGACCATCGGGGTGCCGTCCTGCCAGGCGCTGTGCACGGCCACGTAGGCGTTGGCGGCGCCGGGCCCGCGGGTGACCATCGCGACGCCGGGTTCGCCGGTGAACTTGCCGTGGGCCTCGGCCATGTAGGCGGCGCCGCCCTCCTGGCGGCAGACCACGTTCTCGATGCCGCTGCCGTGCAGGCCGTCGAGGACGGCCAGGTAGCTTTCGCCGGGCACGGAGAAGACGCGCTGGACGCCGTGCAGGGCGAGGGAATCGACGATCGCCTGGCCGGCGTGCCGGGGTGTGCTCATGGGGGTACTCCTCAATACGGGTGCAGGGCCGGCCGGGCCGGCGGGACAACGGGAAAGACTGGAAAGAGGGCGGGAAAGAGGGAAGGGTCTACAGGCTGCCGGCAGCGATCCGGCCGGCCACGACGGTGGCGTCGACCGTGACCGCGGCGATCTGGTCTGCCGGGACACGGTAGAGGTCCTCGGACAGGACCGCGAAGTCGGCGAGCTTGCCGTGGGCGAGCGTGCCCTTGTCCTGTTCCTGGTGCACGGCGTAGGCGCTGCCCACGGTGTAGGCCCGCACCGCCTGGGCCACGCTGATCCGTTCCGCCGGCACGAAGTCCGCGCCGGCGGCGGTGGTGCGGTTGACCAGCGAGGCGATGTTCAGGATCGGGTTGGCATCGACGACGGGCGCGTCGGTGCTGGCCGGGATCTCGATGCCGGCCTCCAGCAGCGCCTTGACCCGGTAGGCCAGCCGGGTGCGCTCCGGGCCCAGGGCGCGGGCGGCGCCGTCACCGAGTTCGTGGACGAAGCGGCCCTGCGGGACCGGGACAAGGCCCAGGGCCGCGATCCGGGCGATCTGCGCGTCGCTGGCCACCGAGACATGCTCGAGCCGGTGCCGGGGGTCCGGGCGCGGCCGGATCCGCTGCGCTTCTTCGAGGATGTCCATCGCCACGTCCAGGGCGGCGTCGCCGATGGCGTGGACGGCCAGCTGCCAGCCGGCCAGATGCGCGCCGATCAGCCGTTCGCGCAGGTCGGACTCGGGGAACTGGAGCAGGCCGCGGTTGCTGCGCCCTTCGGCCAGGTCGGCCTCGTAGTCGCAGCACATGAAGGCGCTGCGGCCGATGAGCGAGCCGTCCGAGAGCACCTTGGCCGGGCCGATGCGCAGGACGTCGTCGCCCATTCCGGTGCGCAGGCCCAGGTCCAGCCCGTACAGCGGGTGTCCGTCCACGGCGGCCTCGCCGATCCGGTGCAGCGTGGTCAGGTAGGGCATGACGGTGGCCCGCACGCCCAGCTGCCCCCGCTCGGCGGCCAGCTGGAAGCCGGCCAGGTCGAAGCGGGACATGCCGATGTGGTCCGGGGCGCCGATGCCCGGTTCGGTGATGGAGGTGATGCCCAGTGCCAGCACCGCTTCGGAACCGGCGGCGACCATCCCGGCCACGTCCTCGGCGGTCTTGGCCGGGATGTGGTCCATGACCAGGGCGCGCGCGGTCTCCTGCAGCAGGCCCAGGGCCCGGCCCCCGGCGTCGGCCGGCACCGCGCCGCCCCCGGGCACCGGCACGTTGCGCCGGCCCGGGAAGCCGGCCAGTTCGAAGGCGGCGGTGTTGGCCACGCCCATGTGGCGGGAGTTGTGGATCAGGTACACCGGGTGGCCGTGGCTGACGGTGTCCAGCTGTTCGGCGGTGGGATGGGCGCCCAGGTAGTTCTGGTCGTAGCCCTGCCCGACCACCCACCGTCCCGCGGGGGCGGCGGCCGCGGACGCGTCGATGGCGGCGAGCAGTTCGTCCATCGAGTCCACGGTGCCCGGGCGCAGATCCGCCTGCAGGGTCGCCTCGCCGAGATGGCTCAAATGGCAGTGCGCGTCGTGGAAGCCGGGCACGACGGCGGCCCCGCCCAGATCGTGCACCTGGCGGAAGGCGGCGGCCGGCAGTTCGCCGTCCAGGCTGATGATCCGCCCGTGGTGCACGCCCAGGCTGCGGGCGGCGGGACGGGACGGGTCCTGGGTGTGGAACACTCCGTTGGTGAAGAGTACATCGAACTGCATGGGCATCTCCGGAATCCGTGGGCTGGGCCGTGGGGCTGCTTCCAGTATCCGAGCCCACCTTCATGCTGTCTAATGCATAAATGCTCGCATCCCTATGTCGTTTCGGCATCCTCGCCGGCCGTGCCGCGTTCGGGCAGCACGGCCCCCTGGGCATGCAGGAACCGGCGGAGCCGGGCAGCGACGGCGCGGATGGTTTCCTCGGCGAAATGCCCCGGCATCCACGTCACGTGCAGCGGAAGCTGCAGGGTCTGCCGGCCGGGGCCGGCCCCCGGCTGCCCGTCCAGGATCCGCACCGGGTGCGCCCCGAACAGCGGCTGGTCGGTGGTAATGCCGATGCCCTGGCCGGCCGCCGCCAGCGCAATGATGGTCTGGCCGTCGTCGCACTCGGAAACCTCGTCGAAGGCCAGCTGGGCCCGGTTCAGGGCGTCGTCGAGGATGTGCCGGCTGACGCTTTGGTGCGAGGGCAGGACCGCGTGCCCCCCGCACAGCTCGGCCAGCGGCAGGGCCTCGACGCCGCCGCGGGCCCACGGGTGGCCGGCGGCGACATAGGCCTTCAGCGGAATGCTGGCCAGGAACATGGCGGCCAGGCCGGCCACCGGGGCGGCAGGGGAGACGGCAAAGTCCGCACCGTGCAGCAGGGCGTCGGGGATGTCGAAGTGGCTGGTCTGCCGGGTGATGATCAGCGGGTCGTCCGGTCCGGTGGTGGCGATGAACGGGGCGAGGAAGCCGCGTACCGAGGCGGAGGTGGCCGCGGCGACCAGGGTGGCCACCCGGCCGGTGCGCAAGGCCTCCGCGGTGTCCTCCAGGCCCCGGGCTTCCACCATCAGGCGGCGCGCGGCCGGGACGAAGGCGCGCCCGGCCTGGGTCAGTGCCAGCCGGTTGCCCTGGGGCTCGAACAGGACCAGCTTCAGCTCGCGTTCCAGCGTCTTGATCTGCCGGCTCAGGGCCGGCTGGGCGATGCGCAGCTGCTCGGCGGCGGCGGTGACGGTGCCGGCGTCGACCACCGCGAGGAAATACTGGAGGCGGCGGAAGTTCATGGAGCAATCATGCCTGAATGATATGGATAGCTGCAATAAAAGGCATTGGCGGGAATGTAATGGATCACCCTACGATCAGTTCGCACATGCTGCGCCCAGGGGGCGCATTCCATTCACGGATCCGAAAGTTCTTTCCTATGACACACGGACGCTCTCCGGAGACTGCAGCCACCCCGGCCGATTCGAAAGCCGGCACGAAGCCTGCGTCCCGTCCGGGCAAGGTTGTTGCCGCGGCCTTCATCGGAACGGCGCTGGAGTGGTACGACTTCTTCCTGTTCGGCACCACCGCCGCGATTGTTTTCGCGCCCCTCTTCTTCCCGGGCAGCGATCCGGTAGTCTCCACCATCTCGGCCTTCCTGAGCTTCAGCGCCGCCTTCATCGCCCGCCCCATCGGCGCCGTCGTCTTCGGGCATATCGGGGACAAATTCGGCCGCCGCGGCGCGCTGGTCGCCACCGTGACGCTGATGGGCATCGCGTCCACGCTGATGGGCCTGCTGCCCACCTACGCGAGCGCCGGCATCGCCGCCCCGCTGATGCTGACCCTGCTGCGTGCCGTCCAGGGCATCGCCACCGGCGGCGAATGGGGCGGGGCCACCCTGATGGCCATCGAGTATGCCCCGGCCAGGCGCCGCTCCCTGTATGCGGCCCTGGTCCAGGCAGGTTCCCCGGTGGGCACCCTGCTCTCCACCGGTGCCATTACGCTGGTGGCCCTGCTGCCGCGCGATGATTTCATGAGCTGGGGCTGGCGCCTGCCCTTCCTGGCCTCCATCGTCCTGGTCGGCGTGGCCCTGTGGCTGCGCTGGAACGTCGAGGAAACCCCCGAGTTCCAGGAGATCAGGGAGACCAAGGGCACCAGGAAGGCCCCGGTCCTGGAACTGCTGCGCCAGGCGCCCGGGCGTCTCGCCATCGGCGTGTGCACCTACCTGGTGGGCAACGCGGGCTTCTTCATCCTGACCACCTTCATGATCGGCTACACCACCCTCGTGCTGGGGATGGACAAGTCCGTCATCCTCGGCGCCATGACCATCGGTGCGGTCGCCCAGCTGGTGATGACCCTGGTCGCCGGCCGCCTCGCGGACCGCTTCGGGCCGGCCCGGGTCGGTATCGTCGGCTACGTCGTCTTCGTGCTGCTCGCCTTCCCGATCTTCTGGCTGATGGACACCCGCGAGCCGGCCATGGTGGTGCTGGGCATGGTGCTGACCTTCGGCCCGTGCGCCATCACCTACGCCATCATCGGCGCCCTGATCGAGAAGCTGTTCCCGGCCGAGGTGAAGTACACCGGCATGGGCTTGTCGGCCAACCTCTCCGCCGTGCTCGCCGGCTTCATGCCGGCGGTAGCCACGCTGTCCCTGACCCTCTCGGACAATGCCTCCTGGGGCCCGGCGGCCCTGCTGGTGATCATCGGCCTGATCTCCCTCGGCGGGGCGGTCGCCACGGCCAAGGTCCCGGCGGCGGACACGCCCGCCACGCGCCCGCGCTGACCATCCAGCACCCGCGCCGCGGCCCCCGGGATCCGGTCCCGGAGGCCGCGGCGTTCCTCGTTGTTCCTCGTTATTGTCCGGCCGTCCATTCGGACAGCTCCAGCCGGCTGCGGTATTCCACCGGCCGGCCCGAGAGCGGGTCGGTGAACCGGATGCCGCGGGCCAGCAGCTGCAGCGGACGGTCGAAGTCGTCGGGCGCCTGGTCCAGCAGCACCGGGTAGAACGGATCGTGCAGGATCCCGATGCCCAGCGACGCCATGTGGACGCGCAGCTGGTGGGTCTTGCCGGTGTGCGGCTGCAGCCGGTACCGGCCCAGCCCGCCGCGGGTTTCCAGCAGCTCGATCCGGGTCTCGGCATTCGGCTCCCCGGCCACGGTTTCGGCCAGCAGGTAGGTGCGGGACTTGACCATCCGGTTGCGCACCAGCAGCGGGTACTCGTGGGCCGGGTCCACCGGCGCGATGGCCTCGTATTCCTTCTGCACCCGGCGCTTTTCGAACAAAACCTGGTATTTGCCCCGGGTGGCCGGGTTGGTGGAGAACAGCAGCACGCCGGCGGTGAGCCGGTCCAGCCGGTGCATGGGAATCAGGTCCGGGATCTCCAGCTGGACCCGCAGCCGCACCAGGGCGGATTCGCTGATGTAGGTGCCGCCCGGCGTCGTCGGCAAAAAGTGCGGCTTGTCCACCACCAGGATGTTCTCGTCCCGGTACAGGACGCTCAGCTCCACCGGCAGCCGCTCTTCGGACGGGAGGGTCCGGTAGTACCAGATGAAGGTGTGCTCGGCCAGCGGTGTGCCGCGGTGCAGCCGCACGCCGCCCGCGCCGACAATCTCGCCGCGGTCGAAGCGCTCGCGGATGCCGTCCGGGTCCACATGGCCCCAGCGGTGGAGCATGTAGTCCAGGGCGGTGGCCCAGGGCCCCCCGGCAGGCAGGCGCAGCCGGGTGGCATTGACGCCGTCGCGCACGGGCAGGGGGGATTTCATCACCCATCAAGGGTACCCGCCCGCCGGCCGCGCCGGTGCTCAGGCCGCGGACGTGACCGACCAGACGGTCTGCGGCCGCTGAAGCCGGACGCCGTCGACCACCAGGTCCACCCGCTCGTTGAAGAAGCACAGGAGGTCGCGGATCTTGGGGATCTCCGGGACCGGGTCCGGATAGCTCCAGGCGGCATCCCGCACGAAGACGTCCCCGGCCCGCAGCGACCAGTATCGGGCCGTGCCCTTGTAGGGGCAGGCGGTGACCGTGTCGCTGGCTTCGAGCAGGTCGGTGCGCACGTCCTCGAACGGCAGGTAGTAGCGGGTGGGCAGGCCGGTCTCGAAGAGCAGCAGCGGCCGGATGCTATCGGCCACCTGCCGGCCGCCGGCGAAGACCTGCACCCGGCGGGAGCTGCGCAGGGTGTCCACCCGCTTGTGCGGGTCCCGCGCATGCACCAGCGCGCGCTCGTCTTCCTCGTACCACTCGAGTTCCTGCCAGGAGAAGGTGACGTGGTTGGCCAGCGCCGCCAGCGGGCCGGCCGGATCGGGATACGTCCACGCCGCGCCGGGGGCCTGCCTGCCGCCCGCCCGGACGGTCCAGGTCCGTCCGCCCCGGCGGCCGGGGGCCTCGTCGGCGAGGGTCCCGGGCAGGACGTCCTCCAGCGGCAGGAAGTAGGTGGGCAGCCCGTGAGCGTCGTACCGGACCAGCAGCAGTGCCCGGCTGCTGTCGGCCACCAGCCGGCCGTTCAGCCGCACCCGGATCCGCCGCGGCGTCGGCTCGACGAAGGGGGCAGGAGTCTCCATGCCGGACACTCTACTCCGGCCCGTGCCGGCAGCAGCAGCCGCATCGGCAGAAGAACAGGCGGGCCTCCGGACCCGCACCTGCAGGCCGGGTGCCATCAGGGCGAGATTGTGGGGCTGGGGCATCCGGGCGACCAGCGCCGCGGGGCATTCGCAGGCGACCGGCCGGACATCCCGGAGGAGAGCTCGGCCGGGAACCGGCGGCGGTCGGCCGGCCCGGGCCGTCGAAGTCCTCGGCAGCCGCACGGAAGGCATCGGTACGACGGGCCTGGACGGGCTCAGCCGCAGCCGGTGATCCGGTACAGCCGTGCGTCCGGGCCCTGCTGGTCCACCAGTTCGAAGCCGGCGGCCGGGGAGAGGTTGTCCAGGCCGGGTACGTGCGGTGTCTTGTCCCAGCTCACCGAGAGTTTGCCGAAGTCCAGGACGTACTGCACGTTCAGCTCGTGCACCACCGGGCAGACGGAGGGGTCGGTCTTCATCTCGTCCAGCTTCGCCATCAGCAGCTGCGCGTCGGCCCTGGGGGCGCGTTCCCCGGACGGCAGCAGCGTCTTGATCCCGGTATAGGCGTAGGAGAGCGCGGCACCGGTGAGCGGATCCGCCATGGTCATCGCGCCGGGGGGCACCCGGCGGGGCAGCCGCTCGATCAGGGCCAGCTCGTCCGAGGACAGCAGCGGCGACACCGGGGTGAACCGGTACTTCGCCGCCGCGACCTCGATTCCCCGCTGCACGGCGAAGAACGGGACCACCGCCAGGCTCACCACCACCAGCACCGCGGTGGCGGCCGGCCGGAACCAGGTAGGCTTCTTCCGCTCCTGCCGGGCCAGCCAGGCACGGAAGAAGGACCGGGCCGTGCTGGCCAGCGCGGTGCCGCCGACGGCGGCGGTGAGGATCCCGGCAGCGGGCAGCATGGCGCTGATCCGGAAGAAGTCGTTGTAGAAAACCCCGGTGACCCACCAGCGCAGCTCCGGGGCTTCCTTCCAGTTGCCCACCACGTACAGCACCGCGGCGATCAGGTAGATGCCCAGCACCCAGCGGTTCCTGCGGGTGTTCAGCACCACGGCGGCGCCGACCACCGTCAGCACGGTGGGCAGGACCGCCATCGGCCGGTCGACCGCCCCGTGGGTGAAGACCTCCAGGACCGCGCGCAGCACCTCGCCCATGTTGTCCCAGTTCCGGGTGCCGCTGCGGCCCGGGCGGATGAGCACCCAGGCCACGACGACGGCGGCAAGGTAGCCGGCCGCGAGCAGGTCCGCGGTGCGCCGCC